>CAWKZI010000265.1:0-4338 GCA_963854365.1 Gammaproteobacteria bacterium | reverse complement strand
ACTTCGGCTGAAGTACGTTCAGCACACCAAACAGCAAGTCTTTCACTAATTAATTCGCCATTATTCCCGCGAGTGATATCGTCTTTAAAACGAGGGTCATCGAGCCAGTGGTCTTCACCCATCAAGTTGGCCCAACGCTTAAAAAGGGGCCCACCAACAGACTGTACTAATACCCAACCATTTTTAGTTTTAAAGGTATCCGCAGGTCCTGAAGTTTGGGAGCGATTCATAGTCGCGACTCGATTACGTTTTATTGTCGCTTGTTCGATTGCAGCACCATTCATCATTGTTAATGCCGTGTTGAAAAGCGACCCCTCAACCATCTGGCCTTTTCCGGTCTTTTGTCTTTCGAATAGCGCGGCCATGGTACCGAAGGCAGAAAGGCTGGCGGTGCCAAAATCAATGAATGGCGCATAGGCTTTTACAGGCTGTTCTGGAGTACCGGAAAGATACATGCTTCCCGACATCGCCTGGCCTAATCCATCAAACCCTACACGATTAGCATAGGGTCCACCGCGCCCGAAAGCAGAAACTGTGGTGAGAATGATGTCTGGTTTAGTAGCTTTTAGACTATCGTAATCGAGGCCCATAGCTTGCAAAGTGTCAGGTGGTAGATTGGCGATAACAACATCTGCAGTATTAACGAGCTTCTTAACAATTTCTCGTCCTTCTGGCTTCATCGGGTTTAGTGTGAGGCATTTTTTGTTACGCGCTAACTGCAGGAAAAGGGCACCGTCTCCATTGTCTGTGACAGGTGAAAGGAACCTATCTTCGCTACCGTCTACTTTTTCTATACGGATAACCTCGGCACCCATGTCGCCGAGTAAAGTTCCACAATAGGGGCCTGCGATATATCTGCCGAAATCCAATACCCGGATGCCTTCAAGAACTTTAGTCATTTATTCGTCCAATTTGAAAGAAATTTCTTAGCGTACGTACAAGATTTTAGCATAAGCAACTAATTTGTATAGAAAATTAACTGTTTCGAATATTCTACGCTATTGTAAAATTTTGAGTCAGGGCAGCATAGGGCCCTAAGTCTTTCAACTCTTCCAACTACTTTTATATCGAATGAGTTTTGTATCAGGGAGGCTTATTGTTTGCTTATAAGCCCTGATCTACCATAAAATTATGATGAGCAGTACTTGAGACCTTTAAGCCTCTACTCGGTACGTTCTATTATTAAGCACTCATTAATCAATGGCATCAATAAATCATCAATTTGATGATTTATTGAGAACCAAAGCCACGGAGAAAGTCATGCGTCATGCAATATCCCTATTTTGTAGCCTCTTTCTTTTAATTTCATTTCTTATAGGCTCATTAGCGCAGGCTGCTGAGCATCCTGGTTATATCGACGCGCCAGAACGTCGCACTACTGGAATAGGTAAATTCTACATGGAGCGAGAAATTTCATTTGTAATGGGACATCAAGCTGCGGATTGGCTAAACCGACCCGGGCGAATTGAAGAAGAGCGTCCTGATGAAGTTGTCGCAAACATGGGTCTGAATCCTGATCATGTCGTCGCAGATATCGGTGCCGGTTCCGGCTATTTTTCTTTCCGTATCGCCAAACTCGTTCCCGATGGAAATGTAATGGCGGTAGATATACAGCCAGAAATGCTGCAACTCATTGAGGAGCAGAAGCGCCAGGATGGCGTGGTTAATATTCAAGGAGTGTTGGGCACTATAGATGATCCCAATTTGCCGTTGAATTCCATCGACGCCGCAATTATGGTGGACGCCTATCATGAATTTTCTCATCCGTTCGAGATGATTAGTGGAATATATGACGCACTTCGACCTGGTGGCCGCATTTTCTTATTGGAATACAGAGGGGAGGATGCCAGCGTTCCGATTAGACCGCTGCATAAAATGACCGAAGAACAGGTCGTTAAAGAAATGAGTGTATTTGGGTTAGAGTGGACGGACACACTGGACTTTCTGCCTTGGCAGCATATGATGATATTCACTAAAATTTAGGTATGAAGTTCCAATTTATTTTTCTTTGGTAGGTCGCTCATTACAACTATTCGGGATTGCCTTTCTATTAGTATTACCAAAGAAACGCGGACGTTGTAATTGAAGCTCAGGATCTAATCGCGATGGATTCCTTTCATTTTTGGCTTTATTAATTTCTTGCAGCTCCGTTTGTATTACTGATCGTTTACTCAAAAATTAAAGCGGCATGAGTTGGCTGCATCCCATGTTTCGTATGTCTCCTGTTAATAAGCCCAAAATTAGTATCTTTGCTCTCCATCAATGAATTGGGGATAATAGGGGCAGTCAAAGTCACCGTCTGAGAAAAATCTGGCGGGACGCATGATCACCCAATCATTAGAGAATTATTAATTAGAGGCAGTTTATGCACCGCGAATTCATGGAAGTTGATGTAGTAATAGTAGGTGGAGGTCCAGCTGGGCTCACTACTGCTTGTCGACTTATGCAAATGGCAAGAGAGGCGGAAAAAGAAATTTCTGTTTGTGTCCTCGAAAAAGGTTCGGAGATTGGAGCACATATTCTTTCTGGGGCAGTATTCGAACCGGCTGTATTAGAAGAATTGTTCCCAGATTGGAAAGAAAAAGGAGCGCCACTGAATACTCAGGTTACTGGCGATGATGTTTACTATTTACCGAATGGCGAAGCTTCTTTTAAATTTCCAAGTTTTTTGGTTCCGCGACCAATGGATAATCATGGAAATTACATAATTTCACTCGGCAATCTTTGCCGTTGGTTGGCTGATCAGGCAGTAGAGTTGGGAGCTGAAATATTCCCAGGATTTGCCGCTGCTGAAGTTCTTTATAACGAAGATGGAAGCGTGAGAGGTGTGGCTACAGGAGATATGGGCGTAGCTGCCAATGGTGATCAGAAATCATCCTTTGAGCCTGGTTTTGAATTTCATGCTAAGTATACAATTCTTTCAGAAGGTTGCCGAGGGCATCTGGGAAAGGAAATAATCAGAAAATATAAATTGGATGCTGATAGTGATCCGCAACATTACGGAATTGGCATCAAGGAAGTTTGGGAAATTTCAGAAGAAAAACATAAAGAAGGACTGGTTGTTCATACTGCTGGTTATCCAATGATAGGAGCGAGCTACGCAGCTTCTAGTGGTAGTTTTTTGTATCACACAGAAAACAATCAAGTTTCATTAGGTTTGATTGTAGATCTATCCTATCAAAACCCTCACATTAGTCCTTTTGATGAATTTCAAAAACTGAAACATCATCCGATTTTCAAACAATATATAAAAGGAGGCAAGAGAATTAGCTATGGCGCAAGAGCCATAATCAAAGGTGGCTTAAATTCACTGCCAAAAATGACATTCCCCGGCGGATTGTTGATTGGTTGTGATGCAGGCACTCTTAATGCAGGAAAAATAAAGGGCAGCCACACAGCGATGAAGTCTGGCTTAATCGCAGCAGAAACGTTATTCGCGGAATTATCGAAAGAAAATCAAGAGACTGAGCTTATCGAGTATACCCGTAGGTTTGATAATTCAGATTTATATACAGAACTCAAAGCAACGAGAAACTTTGGTTCTGGTATTCATAAATTCGGTTTCTGGTTAGGAAGTGCTTTAGTTTTTATTGAGCAAAATATATTTTTGGGAAAATTTCCTTTTACCTTACGAGATAAATCAAAAGATCATTGCCAATTAAAGCCAGCAACGGAAAGCGTAAAGATCGATTATCTTAAGCCGGATGGTAAAATTAGTTTTGACAAGCTAAGCTCTGTGTTCTTGTCAAACACTAATCATGCTGAAGATCAGCCCTGTCATCTGCAGTTAAAAGATGCTTCGATACCTATCGAGATGAACTTACCAATGTATGATGAGCCAGCGCAGCGTTATTGTCCGGCTGGAGTTTATGAGGTTATAGAAGATGATGCTGGCGGTAAGCGTTTCCAGATTAATGCGCAAAACTGCGTTCACTGTAAAACATGTGACATCAAAGACCCTTCACAAAACATAGATTGGGTTGTTCCTGAAGGCAGCGGTGGACCGAACTATCCGGCAATGTAGAGTATTTTCGTTTGGACATGCTGCACGCTAGTCTAGCTAGCGCGCTTATTAATTTAACTAAACATCATCGCTATTTAACAACAGAAAATGGAAGCGCGATAGAGCGATTTGCCAAGAGAAATCCTTGCCGTCTTTCTATCTAAGCTAATTTTTGTATTTCGATCAAATTATTTTAATTCAGCTTGGCCCATTTTATCTCAGTGGTGAATATAAAAATGGTAAAACCGACTTTGTTATAATACATGCTTAAATTTTTCAGACGCTAGAGAATAGAAATTGGATATAGAGAAGGCGGCCGATAAGCTACAAGTTCG
>CAWKZI010000264.1:0-4347 GCA_963854365.1 Gammaproteobacteria bacterium | reverse complement strand
CGTCTCGGCACTGTTGCTATTGAGATTGGCGATGAAATTTGGATTGGTGGAATCAGAGGCAGTTTAGGGATTGCCCGGTTTTCTCGCTAAATGCAGTGATACCCCGACACAAAGATTCTCTATGTGGCAATGCTGCTCCCTCATAGGGGAACTCGCCTTTGATGCTTCACTATCTGATTATTACAATTCTTTCGGTTTTCCAAGTGCTTGTCTTAAGTTACAGCACTGATGATACCCGATGCTCCAGGTACCCCCTTCTTTATTCCAGAAGTATACCGATGCGTATAGGCTTCCTGTAATTTCTCGAGCCCAAGAAGTTAAGAAGCTCCTTAATCAAGGGAAGCTGCCTGCCTGGGGGGCGTAATGATAAACACTACTCACCCCCTAGTCATTCAAAGCAACTCAACCGGTGCAGCTGCCTCCGCCAAGTACGCAAAATTTTGAACAATGAGGATGGTTTAGACTAACCTTCTGCCAGGATTCTTTTAAAGTGCTACCGAGGTTGAATCGTTGATCATAGGGCAGTAAGGTGCATGCCATTATCGAGACCTCAGTCTCATTTTTTTGTTTCACGACCATTCTGGAATTGGAGCACATTAAGTCCTCTGAGCGTTTGTTTAATATACTCCAACAGGAAGAGGTTATTTCGGGCACATCGAACGACGCGTCCATTTCAGGAAACAAAAATAACTCAGAAGGGCTGGTCGCATCGAGGCTTATGGATTCTTTCTGGAATAAATTACTGTAGCCGTTCCGCATATTCTCATTAGTTTCTCCCCAGTATGTTCTTCCTGCCACACTGAATGAAAAATCATTTACCGATAACCAACGCAGCCCCATTATCGCCGGCTTCCAAGATCGTTTGCCTCTTTCTTTGGCATGAAATTCTTCGGTGTAATGGTCCAGAGAAACTCGAAGTTTTAGGAAATCAGAATATTCACTTCTGAGCTCGAGTAAAGCTTCTTCATATTTCATCATAGTGCTCATAGCATTGGTTAAGACCAGAACCTTAAAGCCTTTCTGCAAACACATGCGTAATATTGGGATTAATTCCTCATTGAGGAAAGGTTCGCCACCAGTAAACGCTATTTCTTTCGTCGAGAAACTTTCGCTAGAGATTTCATTAAGAAGCGCCCTGACTTCACTTTCACTTATAAAGGCTAGCCGATCATTTGTCGGGGTAGATTCAATATAGCAATTTTTGCAGCTTAAATTGCATAGACTACCTGTATTTATCCAAAGTGTATCAAGTTCAAGGGGATCAACATGAGCTCGTGGCTCTCCTTCCTGAGTGAATTTTGGATCGCAAAACTTCCCAGATTTGGATGCTGGGTCGGAGAGTTCTTTGATTTCTATGCGTTGTCTCATTGGTTCTATACTAAGTCAGAATAAAAGAATGACCGAAGTTTATTCCGTGGTATTTTGTGTTCATAAATTCAGCTAAAATAGCCTTAAAGATTATTTGGATAAGGTACTTTCGTGAACTCGCCCTACTTATACAAATTGGATCTGAATTTTCCAGCTCCTGATAAGCTAGGTCATACTATTCTCGTAACGGACGCTTCCCTTACAGAATATCCTTTAATTAGACGGAAAAGAGATGAAAAAACTGCAGATACCTCTAATTCTAATATCTATATTCGCAATAGGCGGCACTTTTTCAACTATATCGTTAGCACAAGATTCTTCTTCGGTAACAGTATACACCGCACACGAAATAGTTACCTTAAACCCAGCTCAACCGGTAGTCGAAGCTGTCGCGGTTCAAGGTAATCGTATTGTCGCAATTGGCTCTCTAGAAGAGATACAACAATCTTTATCTGGGCAGACCCTCACTAATGATTCGCGCTTCGAGGATTTAGTGTTAATCCCCGGGCTAATTAATCAGCACGAACATGCCTGGCTCGCCTCTCTATTATTCATGACCGAAATTCTTTCTATTGAAGACTGGGTTCTACCGGAGAAAACGGTAAGACGAGTTAGTGATGCTGCCGATTATCGAAAGCGTTTAAAAATTGCCGTAGAAGAACACTCCGATCCGTCAGAAGTACTTTACACTTGGGGATTCCATCAGCTTTTTCATGGCGAACTAACCCGCGCCGACCTAAATGAAATTAGCGATACAATTCCAATCGTAGTTCTACAAAGGTCTCTACACGAACAGATTCATAATACCCGAGCGCTTGAATATTTTGGCATTGATCAAGCTGTTATTGATGCTGCACCTGAATCTGTAAAGGCCCAAACTAATCTTGCCGAGGGGCATTTCTGGGAACAAGGACAGAGCCTAATCGTGCCTACGGTCTTCGCAGATCTTTTCCGTCCGAGTCGTTATATTCCTGCATTGGAGAAGATAGAAGCATATTGGCATGCGGCGGGGAGCACTCTATTAGCCGAACCAGGTGGCACTGTTTCCGCAGCACTCGTTGGGTTACAGAATCAGGTACTAGGTGATGCAGAAACGCCATTCCGAATGTATTACATAGCAGATGGAAGGTCATTCGTTAGAAATTTTCCTGAAGAAGAAGTAATCGCCGAAACTGAAAAACTCTTCACCTCAGCGAAAGGTATGACTGAATTTATTCCCAAGCAGGTTAAGCTTTTTGCTGATGGAGCAATGTTTAGCCAACTAATGCAGATGAGCGAAGGTTATCTTGACGGTCATCACGGAGAGTGGTTAATGGAGCCCGAGGTCTTTGCGAAGGCCTTCCGCATTTATTGGGATGCTGGTTACCAAATTCACGTCCACCAGAACGGCGATGCAGGGCTCGATCTAGTTCTCGACAGCCTAGAAGCCAATATAAACCGCAACCCTCGCGAAGATCATCGCACGGTAATTGTCCACTTTGGATTTTCGCGGCCCGACCAAGTTGAACACCTGGCAAAACTTGGCGCTATAGTAAGTGCGAATCCTTTTTATCCAGTAGTCTTGGCTGACCGCTACAGCGAAGTAGGAATTGGGCCGGAACGTTCGCAAGAAATGGTAAGACTTGGAGATTTAGTGCGCGCTGACATTTCATTGTCCTTGCATTCTGATACTCCTATGGCCTCTGGCCAACCGCTTAGGCTTATGTCTAATGCGGTAAATCGAATCACAATCAATGGTAATGTAGCTGGGCCAACACAGCGTATAAGCGCCGAACGTGCGCTGCGCGCGGTAACGCTCGATGCAGCTTACTCTCTGAGGATGGAAGACGAAGTCGGTTCTATAATCCCCGGCAAGCTTGCCAATTTTACTGTTTTATTTGAAAACCCGCTGAGTGTTTCAACACAAACGATTAAGGACGTAAAGGTTTGGGGAACGGTGCACGAAGGCAGGATTCTTCCATTACCCTAAAATTATGGACTCTCGATATGCATCGATTCAGCGCCTCATTTCCCTGCTAGTTTATCAAGTGCAGCGAGCAATTTTTTATCAGCTCCAGCTTCTTTTGCATCGCTCCTCACCGTTTCATAGTTATAAGGGAAAAGAGCTTTTTTTCTAGTATGGGAGAAATAAACAATAAACCCCCATAAATTAAAAAACACGCAAAGTGCTAAAACCTCGGGCCTTATTAAATCCCAAAAAAAGATAAGCATAACAATTTGAAGGGTGGTTTCTGGCTTAGTCAGGAACAAAATATTAAAGCCAAGCCTACCTGGGAGTATAGTTATCCAAAGTAACATCATAATTAAGGCTAGACTGACAAAGATTAATTCAAGTTCAAATCTCGTTACCGCTCCTTCTAAGATGCCATTCAATGCTATAAATCCTAATAAAAAACACACTGAAGCATGCATTTTGTGGCCAATAGTCTCTTTCATAAATAAGTAGCTATTAGGCTTACCATTCCTTTTAACCCACGGCTTAGCATCAGCAAATGAATCAAATATTTCATATAACCCAATGCCCATATAGACTATAAATTCTATCCATAAGACTATTTTAAGAGTTAAGGTTAATTCTAAAAGCTCAGTCGAGTTCATCTGTTGCCCTCCTCGAATTCCAAGTCTTGAATATTTAAAAATGGCAGTCCGGAGGACTTTAAAGACCCCACAGGATGCCATGCCACCCCCTCTGTATATATACCAGAGACTCTACCGTTTTTAAGTTATGAGTGTCCCCTATTATGTGGTTAAACTTCAAATCCAATTAAAGTCATCGCGGTATCGAATGCTTTCAGCGCTAGCAGGTAGAATTTTTTGCCAATTGACATAGCTTTTGTTCTACTTATACTCGGACGTTCACCCAAAACGCATCGAGGTGCTCCATGTCTTTTCTCAATCAAATCGTATCCGTAGCTGCTCTGCTCACACTCGCTTCTTTGTTTGTGCCGCAGCAATCCGTTGCGCAGAACTCCACGAATC
>CAWKZI010000263.1:0-4357 GCA_963854365.1 Gammaproteobacteria bacterium | reverse complement strand
GTTTGTGTGGGTACAATGGTTTCTACCATGGCATGCACAGGTTTGCCGGTAGCGCGATCCCACATATAGAATAAACAATTCTTACCAGCAGCAGCGACGCCCTTTATAACTTTACCATCGTCACCAGTCACATCAAAAAGTAGCGGGCCAGTAACATGATCCCAATCCCACAGATCATGATGCACAGCTTGGTAGTGCCAACGTAATTCGCCAGTGTCCATATCGATGGCTATAGTGCTATTAGAAAAGAGATTAGCGCCTACTCGAGCAGAGCCATCATAGTCCGGCGAAGGGTTGCCAGCATTTACATAAACCATTCGCAGTTCCGCATCGATAGCGGGGGGAGTCCAGACTCCGCCGCCTGCCCGTGCGCCAGTTCCCCAACTTTCTTGTGCTAATTCCCACCCTGAATCTCTTGGAGTCTGAGGGATGGTATTGAATACCCATCGAATCGCCCCAGTGTCGGCATCAATTGCTATTACCAGGCCACCAGGAATATGTCCCTCCGATAGAGCGGCGGCAACATAAATAATGCCATCATGAAAAGTAGGAGGAGTAGTTAAGCGGTAGCCAATTGTAATCGGGTCAATATTAGTCGGATAGGTATCGGGATACTGATGATGTAGCCCCTCAGCAACTACTTTGAGGAATCCTGAATCGCCAAAGCTTGCTAATGCCGCTCCAGTATCTGCATCGAAGGCATAAAGATCTGCGCCTCTGTACGCATAAACTCGGCCATCAGCATAGGTTGATCCTCGCACTGGTCCGTTGGCAGGGCCTGAATCCAGAATACGTCGCCACAACTCTTCACCGGTGGTTGCGTCCAAGGCAAACATCGTTGCTCGGGAATGAAGATACATTACTCCATTTACAACCAGAGGAGTTACTTGGGCAATATCATCTCTAAGACCTGGCTCAAACGACCACAACATATTAAGTTGATCAACGTTACCGGCGTTGATTTGATCTAGAGGGGAATAGCGGCTGTTTTCTACGTTTAAATTCTGACTGGGCCAGTTCGTAGTATCAGGTTGCGCGGATACGGAACTAAAAACCATCATTAATAAAAGACTCAGCAAGCTGTTTTGCATTTTTGCACTTAGATTTTTCATAAAAACGCCGTTTAAATATTGTTGGTTTATAAGATTCTGGTTTTCAAATTCTTAGTTAACAAATCGCTGATTTAAAAAGTGACGAATCATAGTTAGCATTTCCATTGGTTTCTCTAGAAAGATATAGAGTTCGACATAATAACGAAGAATTGAAGCTATGATCCTAGATTAATAGTTTTGCGGAGCTAAAAGACAGATTATTCTTGTTGTTGTTTTTCCAAATTTCTGGCTACTCGCAAAATATTTAACAATCCATAATTTCCCTCATGGCAGGCAAATTCATAGATGGGCTCGTCGCCTTTAATCATTGGGAATGATACAGACCACGGTCGCTCCCAAGTAGTGTCATCGGTGACAGTAAATTCATATCGCAGCATGTCATCGGCGATTTTTGTATAACGTTCTTGTAAATGAAGGTTAGAGCTTGACCGGCGAAAGCTTGATTTTGCAGAGAAATTTGTCGTCTCAATTACTAATGTTTCGCCCTCCCAATGACCTCGCGCATCACCGTGCCATTGAGTAATGTTTGCCGGTATGTGAGGGCGGCCATCGATAGGAATGATGCGGGCGTCATGCACCATTTCAGTGAGTATCATTACTTCATTCTGAGTTTGAATAATTTGAATATTATTATTGTAGGCTTGTGGAAGCATACCGTTGGGCATCCCCCAGGTCATGCATCGTTCATTTAAAGAGCGATCAGTCCAGCTGTCAGCAGAACCTCTGCTTGCGCGAAGTGTTGCCGCTGCAGTAGCACGCTCGGTGGCAGCTTGTGTATAAGCAGGAATGCGTCCATCAGGTGGGTCCACTACTAAAGAGGTTTGCCCAGTGGCAAGAACAGTTGAACCATAGTCCAAATCTTGGGGATCATGCACTGATATTCCTGCGCGACCCGCATCCAAGGGTCTACCATCAGGTCTTGCTGCGCTTTCTCTTTCGTAGGCGATTATTTCTTCCGGTGTTAGAAAAGCTTTGCCGGCTAGACGTTCTGGCCTTTCTAAAGGGGTGATAGTGCGACGATCCCAAACGCCTTGAAAATCAGGGTGGCCCCAAGGAGTTTGTGCCGCTGTGTAAACACCTGTATCGATGGGCTGCGCCAGCCCCAGCTGAGAAATACACACCACTACGAGAAAGGTGGCTGTAGTATGAGTCGATCGGTTTTTCAGCATTATGTACTCCAGCTCTAGTCGTTTGGCTGTTAGATATGCAGAAATTGCTTAACGTAAGATTCTCACATATTGTGGGGCAAGCGTATACAAAAACCCAGACTTCGCGGGACGCTGCAGCGTAGCTTTAATTTAGTAGTCGCTATACTGAGTCATCATCAAATAATGGCCTCGAAGAGCTGCGGTATCGCAGCCTCCTTCAGTCATAGTAATTCCTTTCCGCGGAGTTTATCGTAGTTATCTACAAAACGGTCAGCTGATCACGATCGGATATTTCCTAATAACCTTTCAATGCTAGAGCTATTTGCAGTGTAGATTGTTACAAGTGAAGTGAAATTGTGATCGTTGTTGCAAATGAAAATGCTAGTGAAAGGTGGGAAGATGTTTCTGGAATTGATATCTCCAGTATTGTCGAATTCGTAACTAGATTCAGCTACATAACGTCAGGGGTAAAGATCATTCGTTCTTGCAAAGAGAACAAATTCAAATTCAGCCTCAGTAGGAATTTTTAACAAGATATTCAGTTGATTTTTAGCTATTTGCCGATTGCGAAGCACCGCTGGCAGGACTCAGTTTAACGTCTATGAAATAGCCAGTAGCTTTGATAAATTCAGCAAGCTCTCCATGCAAAATTTTTTAAATGGTCGTAACTGATGTTTGTATTCGAACTTTATGTACTAAATTTTCACCATTATCTCGGCTAGATATTTTTACCGAACACATGAAAAATTCTTCTTCGATACCATGAGGTAGTTTTTGTAAAAAATAATATTATAAACCTATCGATCTATAACTATTTCTTCTAATTTTACTATTTATTTCAAGATGCTTTCTGCGATAGATAATTATGATGAGCTCGATTTCTTTATTGAAATTAACGGTGTTTAAAAACTGCAGCACGTTTTTCACGGAAAGCGAGAACACCTTCTTTAGCATCTTCACTTTTCCCAACGGCCACTACATAGTTTTTTTCTATTTGTAGTCCGGCTTCTGTAAGTTGCGGAGTTGCAACTTCTACACATGCTTGAATGGCATTAATAGCAACTTTGCTGTGTTTGGTAATTGAGCTTAGGTAATGTCTTGCCTGATCCAATAGAGCAATTTCAGGAATAGTAATACGATTAATTAGACCAAACTGGAGAGCCTCTTCACTATTTATTGGTCTGCCCGTTATCATCATATCTAGAGCCCTAGATGGGCCAACTATGCTGGGCAACAGCTGCGTGCCAGCATAAGCTGGAATCAAGCCAATTTTTACTTCTGGTAGTGAGCAATTTACCTCGGGCAGGGCGATCCTGAATGTGCAGGCCATAGCCAACTCAAGGCCGCCGCCATAGGCTAGGCCATTTAAAGCGGCGATGCTTATGAATGAAGCCCGATGGAGCCGAACTATAAGAGCTCGGGCTCGATCTGCTTTCTTGGCGCGATCATCCTCACTCATTGAATCCCGCTCGAAGAGGTCCGTTCCAGCGCAAAAAGCTTTTTTGCCATCGCCAGTTATTATGAGTCCCCGATTGCGAGTGTCTTGCTCAAGAGAATCTATACATTGCTCTAGCCCATCGAGAACTGATCCCGTAATAGAATTAAGTCTTGCAGGTCGAGTGATTTTAAACACTAAACATTCAATACTATCTTCAATTTCAAAATCTAATGCTGTCAAAATAAATCCTTGTTTAGATGCGCTGGGAGAGTGCTCTCTTATTAAAAATAATAGCGATACCTGCAGTGTCAGCAACTATAATATTTATTCGACTAATTGTTCTCGAAAAGAAAATACCCAGGGTTGATCTGGTTCAACTAGCACGTTTACCCAATGTACTGAAGGATTGCCGAAGACTTCAACGCGGGTGAAATTTTCCACTAGCTGATTTCGATCTGTATAAAGTGGTTTGTCAACACGAAAAATGTGTGTGTCTCCTACTGCCAGAACAACAGGCTTGCCGAATGCTAAACTTTGTTCGCGCAGCACAGGATACAGCCAGGCGAGCGACGGTCTTGGGTCGATACAATCGCCGCAGGTCCGACGAGCAATGGCTGGCAAGCCCCACATTTGCCAAGGGTCAGCTTGCATGGCGAGAA
>CAWKZI010000262.1:0-4358 GCA_963854365.1 Gammaproteobacteria bacterium | reverse complement strand
TTCTTGCCCTAATTGACCATTATGTGAGGCGGGGGCATTGCTCATATACCAAGTATATTTAGCATGATTATAATGAAGATTACCCTCAATGTTAGTTTTAACTTCCCATATCAAACCGCTATCTTTATCATAAACACAACTCCATTCAGTGGCACTATTGGCGAGCTCTGCTCCCGATTTATCAATTTTTACATAATCACTGATATTAGTTGCCTTGAGTGCATTTATATCAACTATCTGCAAATCCTCAATATAGTCAGCCATAACCTCTTTAGCGCCAATAATTGGCTGCGCTAATATCGCGTTATCTCTTCCAAGGATGGTCTTACGTTTGTATAAACGAAAACGATCCCCCGTATTACTTGTATGGGCCTCTGTCCAGAACCTGATCATAATACGATCGACCGTGCTAGAAGTTACCTCGCCCTCTAAATTAACAACATCGTCAACCTCGTCATAGATAAGTGTCACCTCATCGCAGCAGGCGTCAGCACTATCAGTTATAGCAAGGGCCCCAACAATACTTCCATAGGTCATTGTTCCGCTTGCATCATGGAATTCATAGCCAGCCATACGGATTTCGCGCTCTAATACCTGCATAATCGATCTGCCTGAAGTGTGCATCTCCGCGACATCTATGCTTCTTTTGTATTGCTTTTGAATGAGCTCATAGGATGCGTAAGTGGCTGTAATAATAATTGAGCTGACAGCCATCGAGACCAACATTTCAACCAATGTAAAGGCTTTTTTGTTATTGCGCATACATCACTCGCTTCATGAAGACTGATTTATCACTCTTGCCACTTAGCTCTAAGGACACTATATAGACATAGCTACCCTGAACTAGTTTCTTTTCTACTCGGATGATGCGCTTATCTGCTGTCCTCTTTTCGCCCACCTCTCCCTTTATTTTATTGCACCAATTCTGTAATCTTACAAGCTGATTCTCTTTGCCTGTATTGGTAGTGATAGATGAGCAGTTACTTAAGTCTTTACCGTTGTACTCCATAATGTTAGATTGATCACCATTCAAAACTTCCATAATCTCGGTGTTTTGCAATTTAAGTTTTTCCCTGTCTATAGCATTACTCATAACAGTATTGGAGGTTGACACCAGAGCAATGACACCAGCAAAGCCAATCGCAGTGATAGCGACCGAAACGAGCGCTTCAATTAGTGTAAATGCATCTTTAGTGTTTTGTATCATTTTGTTCGTTTTAAATATCGTCCCATGTGCTGCTGGTATAGTTGTATTTAAGTTTCTCAATCAGGCCAGTAGCGCCAAAAAATTGAGTCTTATATAGATACTTCTTACCCCCACAAAGCCTAGAAAATTGATAATTATTTGCAGTCGCACTGCCGTCAGGATAAAAGCATTGATACGCACTTTTCCACTTCAAAGGTGTGTTATTCACAAGAACTTCTATGTCCAATGGAATAATAAGTTTTGGATAGCCATTCTTTATTTGAGACCGACCACTGCTTGAACAGGTCTTTTCTGTATGGAGAAACGCGCGATTGTAGTTTTTTCCTCCTCCGAAATAGGTAGCGACCTTTGTGGTTTTGTTACTGCTGACGCTTTCCGATTGGACCTTCCTCATATAATTATTAAAATTTTCAAATTCATTGCGCAGATCCTGACGACAATTCCAGCCACCGAGGCTTGGCCAGCCAACGCCTGCTATTATTCCAACTAAAGCAATAACAACTAATAGTTCAATCAGTGTAATTGCAGACTTCACTATTTAATCTTTAAGCTCGACGTCTTCATAGTTAATTTTTCCGGAAGAAACCAGTTCATCAACCGAGTGGTTCATGGTAACCATCCCCTCTCCTCGAGCCGTTTGCATAACGCCAGCAATTTGGAATATCTTACCCTCTCGAACAAGGTTCCTTACCGCGTGATTACAGACCATAATCTCAAAAGCCGCAACGCGTCCCTGGCCATCTGCAGTTTTAACCAACTGCTGCGTTACGACCAGTCGCAACGATTCAGCGAGCTGTGAGCGTACCTGGCCCTGCTGCGCTGCTGGAAATACGTCGATAAGACGGTTGATCGTGTTTGGAGCACCAGACGTATGCAGCGTTCCAAAAACAAGGTGGCCAGTTTCGGCGGCAGTAATAGCCAGCTGAACGGTTTCAAGATCTCGCAACTCTCCAACAAGAATGACATCCGGATCCTCACGAAGAGAGGCCTTAAGGGCACTTGCAAAAGACTTTGCGTCCCTTCCAACCTCTCTCTGAGAGATCGCGCACTCCTTGGGGTGATGAATGTATTCAATCGGGTCTTCAATGGTTAGAATGTGGCCCGATTTCGTTGAGTTAATTGCGTCAATGATTGAAGCCAGTGTGGTCGACTTACCGGAGCCTGTCGGGCCCGTAATAAGAACCAAACCGTTCGGCTTGTCAACAATCTCCTGAATAACGTAGGGAAGATTAATTGCGGCCATCGCAGGAATGTCGGTTTCGATTTTTCTTAAAACCGCCGAAAGGCCATCCGAGGTATAGAAAAAATTGACACGAAAACGGTACTCTCCTACCTCAATTGCAAGGTCAACGTCGCGGACCTCTGTTAAATGCGACAACTGCTTTTCACTCAGCGAGTCGTTAGCAAACTGCCTGAGCTCTGATGACGAGATGATGTCCTCCTCAGGAATTATCATGTCTCCGTTAACGCGCAGCATGACCGGTTGATTTTCTTTTAAGTGAATATCAGAAAACTTATACTCTTCAATGTACCTTGCTATCACTTCAATCACAAAACTACCCTTATATTTATGTATGTAAAATCTATTATATAGAACTAGAAAAAACCTTTCTAAGATAAAATAACAATGATGATGATTTATTTAATAGTTTTCTTGGTTGGCCTTGTCTTTGGTTCATTCTTAAATGTTTTAATTCACCGTCTCCCTTCGGGAATATCATTAGTCAAGCCAGTGGGCTCTGCATGCCCTCATTGCAGCCACTGCATTCGGTGGTATGAGAACGTACCAATCTTTTCTTACCTATTTCTTAAAGGCAAGTGCTCCCAATGCTCCAAGCCAATTTCAAGAATCTACCCGATAGTTGAGCTGATAACCGCGCTAGTGACTCTAGCACTTTATATGAATTTTTGGCTGGGCTGGGAACTTATTGCAATGACTGCTCTTTTTTACACGCTTATTGTTTTGTCCTTTATTGACCTAAAACACAGAGCGGTCCCTGACTACCTCTTAATTATTGCGGTGGTCCTTGCTGGACTGGTTGGGAACTTAACTAATATCCTCATTTTTGTAGGCGGCTTTGTCTTGCTTGAGCTTGCAATAACCTTTTACATTCAGAACATTAAAGCGAGGCTTACCAAAAATAAGGCGCTAGAAACACAAAGAGCGCTCGGAGAAGGTGACATGCCTATTGCCGGCGTAATTGGAGGACTTTTAGGAGTTCACCTTGGCATATCAGCAATCTTTTTAGCGGCTTTACTTGCACTGATACCAGCGCTTTATAATTTATTCGCAAAAAAAGAAATTGAAACAGCCTTTATTCCATTTTTATCGCTAGGTTTGTTGATTACTTTTTTGACTGGTTTTAATCTATTCTCTTTCGCTACGACTTTCTAGAACTACTCAATAAAAAAATATTTTTTGATCGCTAACAGATAGCCTTAATACTTCCAGAGCTCATGCTCATTCCATAATGCCTCAGCACCATCAAAGTTGTTTTCATAGGCACGCTGAACCCAGGTTTTTGCAGTCCTCAGTGATTTAGTAACACCATCACCCTCAATATAAATCTTGCCTAAGATGAACTGGGCCTCGGCCTCTCCCTTCCTAGCAGCACTCTTGAGCATTTCAACAGCCTTCTTGTAATCTTTAAGAACGCCCTTACCGTTAAAATATAAGATGCCTAGGTTGGTTTGTGCTTTCGCATCGCCATTGGCTGCAAGTGGCATCCATTCCTTTGCTGCCGCTCTAAAATCTTGGTTTTCAAAAGCAATCATGCCGTCATTAAAATCAGCATTTACAGGGCTTATAGTTAAACCTAAAGTCGACAATAGGGTGAGCGCTAATAGGGGTAATTTAAGTTTCATAATCAATATTAAAAATTTTATAAAGTTAAAACAACAATATACACGCATTGATATTGATATTTATCTTAATGCTATTAATTACAGTATGCTGATTATTTAGTTGCCTTGATGAATAATGACGCCCAGGTTATTGCCTTGCCAAATTTGAACGGTGCCTGTTCTCAAGTTGCCGTCATCCCACTTCTCATCTATTGCCTGTGATAACTTTCTGTCAAATCGAAAATTGCCGTTACTCCTTCCATTATCTAACCATAAGACGCGCTCATTACCAATACCATCTCCATTT
>CAWKZI010000261.1:0-4366 GCA_963854365.1 Gammaproteobacteria bacterium | reverse complement strand
TTCGAAATGCGGAGCTGTTAACAGCTCCAATTCCTCTAAGTTAGCTCCTCTGTTTACGATATCCAAATCACCAGCAATGAACATCGCTGGCTGTTGAATCTTTGCACTAGCCAACAGTGGAGTTAACTCCCAATTGCGAGCACTATTGCGGTAGTAATTTATCCCTCCAGTGAACCCAGCTCGCTGAAATTGATCTACATAGTATTCAAGATCTGGCTCCGATAACCAGTCTGGCAATCGAATCGGCTCACCCAACCGTTTTAACCAACCTCCTGCCTTGGCTCGAGGATCGGTCACCTCGGGTGGGTAGGTGGGAGTCCCCGGTGACCTTGAGGTGAACAAGCGCGCAATTAACTTCCTAGGGTCAGCATCGAATTCAGCCTCAGCTACTCCAGGCTCTTGAAAATAGCCTATGTAGAAAAAATCATCTTCAGGGTCCTGGCGCAATGGTCTTACAGGCCTATTTTGTGAACGACCACCATAGGGTACGCTCATACCTATCACAGCCTTAAACACGTCTGGATAAAGCAGTGCTGACTGCCAAGCGATGGGCGCGCCCCAATCATGACCGACCACCACTGCAGTCTCCGCCCCTAAGGCCGCCACAATTCCAACAACGTCGGCAGTAAGTTCGAGAATATTATAATCCTCAATACTCTGAGGAATTTCTGTTCCACCATATCCACGCATATCCGGCACCGCGACTCGATACCCAGCAGCAACTAGTGCAGGAATTTGATGTCGCCAAGAATACCAAGACTCAGGCCAGCCATGGATCAATAAAATTAATGGCCCCTCCCCAGCTTCAACTATTCGAATCTTAATCCCATTACTTTCGACTCTACGCACATGACCACCAAATTTTTCGGCCATCACAGAAGTGGGATCAGGCTTTAGAGAATTATTAGAAAAATCATTAGAGCTCATAATGCAAGTTGTTAAAAATAGTGATAGAAAAACAGGAATACTCGATCGGAACCAGAATAGGTATCGGGGCATATCAATCCGCTCTAGTGGGAAAATTCAACATTATCGTTACAAGCCTTAAATCAGCGCACTTGGCGCATAAAGTACAACCCGAGAATTGCACATAGAAAAATGGGGGTTAAAACTGCGAGCAAGGGATTGAATCCATAGAGCAAGCTAGCTGGTTCCATGATCCGTTGTAATATTGTAAATATCAGGCCAATAGCTATCGAGACAAATACACGAAAGCCCATAGTCGCCTCGCGTAACGGCCCAAATACAGAAGAAATCGCTAGAATAACCAAAACTAAACTCGCAATGGGCTGGAGTAATTTCTTCCAGAAGGCCAAAAAGTATACATCACTCTCCAGACCCTCTGCTTCAAAAAATCTAGCGAATTTAAAAAGTCCGCTTATGGATTGACGATCAGGCTCTACTAACAGCACAGATAGAAGCTCTGGAGAAAGATCGACGCGCCAATCTTCTTTAGGATATTCCTGAGCACTAATTGAATTATCGGAGAAATAGGTTTGTTGAATATTCTTCAACTGCCAGTACCCGTCTTCGCCCTCTTGGATATAACGGGCAGATTCGGCAAAACTACTGCTATTGATTCTTCGTTCAGCACCAACCTGATAACGAGTTAAGCCAAATAATAAAGCTCCACCTGGAGCGATAGCATTGATGTGAATATAGTCATCACCCACTTTCCTCCAGGTCCCACGTTCATTATTAATCGCCCCGCTACTGCTGAGTTGAATTGCCTTATTGCTTTGTGCCATTTGCTCCAAAGGTGGGGAAATATACTCACCTAAAATAAGGCTCAAAATCATAATGAGCAAAGTTGGTTTCAATACAGCTATGACGATTCGCCATACTCCGATTCCAGCGGCTTGAATTACCACCAACTCATTGTTTGATGCCAGTATCCCCAAGC
The DNA here is from genome assembly GCA_963854365.1 of Gammaproteobacteria bacterium. Classification (GTDB taxonomy): domain Bacteria; phylum Pseudomonadota; class Gammaproteobacteria; order Pseudomonadales; family Pseudohongiellaceae; genus UBA9145. The sequence goes on along the minus strand of CAWKZI010000261.1, from coordinate 2,463 downwards.
CAATTAAAGCACCACCTAAAGCCGTAAAAGGCAGTAGCTCATAGATACTTGTAGGCATAGACAACAGCACAAAGCTTAAAGCATTAAACATAGAGTAATTTTCATCGGTATCTGCCATCTGATCTGCAAGGGTAAACACCAAATCTACCGTCGCAATTAAGGAGACAACCACGAGCATGGACATCAATACTGTATTACGTATGTGCTTATCGAGTTTACTCATGATTCTAAACTTCTAATCGGTGCTACATCGCTTGTGACTTTCAGAGCAAAACTTTCACCTATAGATGAAAAGCGAAACACAAAAATTCCAATGACGATAAATAACAGATGTACCCACCACATTCCGATCATGGGATTAAGTTCGCCATCAGCGATCATATCTTTCGAGAACTGTAGCAGTACAAAATAAACAGCATAGAGCAAAGCCGCCGGCACCAATTTACTATATCTGCCCTGCCGTGGATCAACTTTGCTCATGGGAACAGCAATAAGAGTTATTATTGGAATTAGTAGCAGAGTTGAAACCCGCCATTGCAGCTCCGCCTGATGCTCGGGGGTTGAGTACATAAATAGCTGGCCAGTGCTCAAGGACTCTTCCTCGAGGATTTGTTCGATAGCTGAGGGTTCAGGAAGCAAAATTGATTGCACATCAAACTGTCCAATAGTATATTTTGAAGTGCCAGGTGTCCCCTCATACTGTAGAACGCTTTCCAAGCGCATAAATCTAGCTCCTGTTTCTTCATCTATTTCTGGCCTTGCTGATTCAGCAATAATTATACGAAGGTTATTTTGAGATGAACCTGTAACTTCACCGCTAATGGCCACAAAAACATTTTGTAATTCTCTGCCCTCACCCGAACTATTACTTATTCGTTCTGCGTAGGTAACCCGATTGCCATCGCCAAAAAATTGGAACTGACCGGCCACTATCAAATCAATTTCCGTAAGCTGCTCCTGATTTTGTTTTAACTGTTCGGTATTTCTTACGCCCCAAGGTGCGAACTGCAAGCTTAACAACGCCACAACAAATAGGACCACACTTGCTGCCCCAAGACTCATACACAGAAGTCGCAATTGGCTAAATCCTGAACCCATAAGTACGATCATCTCATTATCGGCGTACATGCGACCATAGGCTAAAAGAATACCTAGAAACAAAGCCAAAGGAAGAATTACAAGAAGAAAATCGGGTAGGCGGTAAAGCATTAACAGAAGCAAAACATCTGAGGATAGCTCTCCAGCTACTGCATCACCCAAATATTGGATAAATCGGCTGGTAAGCGCAACGACCAGGAGGATCAATGTGACCGCAAGCATGACCTGGAGAATTTGCTTGCTGAGATAACGAAATATGATCAAACGATGATCACTCCTAATAAGCAATAGTAGTCAGTTTACTCGATTACTCGCGAATAAGTCAGCTGATAGCTTTATTAGAAGTTAATATAAAGTGAGCAATTCCCAATTTAGAAGAATTCTTCTAGCAAGACTTGAATAGCCATGTCCTAAACCAGAAATTAATACCTTTGTAGCTAAGCATTTATTAGGCTACACGGCTCTCGGGCAAAGCTAGAAGATTCTTGAATGCCACTGGAACTTCGGTAATTTTATGCTTATCGAAATCAAAGAAGACAACACCCATCTTGGCATTACAAACTACTGTCTCAGAGGCACTGTTGGTAACATGTAATCCGATATCGAATCCATAACGATTAAATGAACCAACACCCACATCGACAATCAAACGATCGTTGGCGAATGATTCCGAACGATAGTCAACAGCAAGATCAGTGACTACCATTCCTAGACCGTAAATATTCCCTTCACTAAAACCTAAACTAGCCAAAAATTGCAATCGAGCTTCATGAAGAATATTTACCATAGCAATACTATCGAGATGCTTCGCATAGTTAATGTCACTGATACCAACACTCCGTTCCATGCTAAACAGAATTTGTTCAGGTGAAGGTATCTTTATTCGTGGCATAGCTACTCCAAATTAATTCCACTGCTTTTCAGAACTCTAAGACAGTGAAATCTCCAATTAGTTCAACAGAGTCGCTTTGAAACATTAATTCATAGTCTGCTGGAGGTAATTTACCCTTCTATTTGTAAACTGTAAATCCTTCAGAAAAGTCTATGGAGAGAACAAAAAGTACACGGACATAAGAAGCTGTAGGGCATCCAGAACTTACCTTCCAGCCATCGATCAAATTTTGATTAGGATCTGATCAACTTTTCCCTTGCTCTGCTGCGGCTTATGCTCCGCCAAGGTCATCCAACTTAGCCAGCATATTCATTAATTTTTAGTTCACAAATTCAAGGTGTTTTTTCCGATAGACAGACTTAATTGCATAACTATCTGAATAGCTTTAGGATTATTGCTAAAAGGGCAACTCGATATTACTTAATTCCAACTCTAACTTACTAACAAGCTAATCGCTCATAGCTTAGGAGCCA
>CAWKZI010000260.1:0-4383 GCA_963854365.1 Gammaproteobacteria bacterium | reverse complement strand
TTGATATTTCTTACTGCGGTATTTGCGGTACTGACCTTCACGCTTTTTTGTCAGGTGAACCCTACAACCCATCTATCTGCGGCCATGAATGGGTGGGGTCAGTTGCCGCGATGAGTAGTAGCGACAACAGCAATAGCATTAGAGAAGGTGATCGGGTTGCCATCGGTGTTGCTACCGCTTGCGGCAATTGCCCTAGCTGCCAACGCGGGGATGCGAACCATTGCGAGACGGTTTTTGCCGGCGCCACGGGTATGCACCCGAACAGCGCTCCACATGGAGGGTTTGCACCATCTATCTCTTTCGCATTAGATCGCCTTTACACGGTAGCCCCCAGTCTGAGTGACACCCAAGCCGCCATCCTAGAACCAGTGACCGTTGCCGTGCATGCTGTTCGTCGAACAGGTATTCGTTTGGGCGATTCGGTGGTGGTTATCGGTGGCGGTCCTATTGGTCTATTGACATTGCAAGTGGCTAGAGCCGCTGGCGCTGGGCATTTGACGCTAATCGAGCCTGAGCCTTTACGCCGCGAGCTAGGCGAGTCACTGGGCGCTAATTTACTCATCGACCCTCGGGCTGAAAACAGCTCCGAAGTAATAAACGCGGCGCTAGGCCAGGCGGGCGCCGATGTGGTGTTTGAATGCGCTGGTATTGCTGCCACTATTCAGACCTCGGTGGATTTGGTCCGGCGCGGTGGCAAGGTGTCATTGGTTGGCGTACCGAACGGGGCATCTGAAATCAACGGCGCAGGCTGGCTGGTCAAGGAGGTCAACCTCACTAGCTCCATTGCCTATCTCAATGAAGATTTCGAAATTGCGCAAGGCCTGGTCGTAGATGGTCGTATTCAGACCGAAACGTTACATACAAAAACCGTCGGTTTGCAGGGCATGCAAGAGGCCTTTGTCGAACTCGCAAACAAACCAGCACAGGTCAAAATTTTGGTTGATCCACGCATTGGCTAGGTAACTTGATGCTGCATCAGTGAATACTGAGCTTTAGTGTACGCGTGTTATCGCTGCGAGCCCTAGCCCACTGAAAGCGGTGGTGCAGGTATGTTAATCCCTAACCACAGAGCTTTGGACTCAAAAGGTTGCGGTTCGAGGCGGTATTGGCTTTAGCGGAAGTCAGCTTTGAGGTTCGCCGGTCTTGATGCCTCTCAGGCAGAAAAGACCAAATCATTTTCAGGATTGTTATGCGCCGTCGTTATGATCGTTTTCACTCGGAAAAGTTTCTTCTGGATTGCTGTTTGAGTCTTCGTTTGAGTCTTCGTTTGAGTCTTCGTTTGAGTCTTCGTTTGAGTCTTCGTCTGAATCTGACCTCAGAAAGTTAAGAGACGCGATAGTAGTCTCTATATTGAGCGATGTAGAAATCTCAAGACAAATTTGGTCAGCAAATTCTATAACCTGATTAATCGTTAAACTGCCCCTTTGATATAGCGAGCCCAACTCGAAAAAGTAGTTAGAGTACTTTGGGGGAAGGTAAACGCAGACAACTCCCCCAAGCGTTTTGACGTACTTAAAAGGTGCTGAACTCATTTGAAGCCCAGGGAAAACTCCGGCATAGGTAATTTGTAGCGCCTCAGTTTTTTGAGCTCCGTCAACAAAGGTAGTATCTATAAAGGCTGTAAGCCTTGCGCTTATCAGGGACCTTAGTTTACGTACCTCCCTAGGGTCTCCTTTTAATGTAGGCATTCTAAGGTAGAACGACTTAGCGTTCTTTTTTTCTTTTTTTTCTTTAAAACCCTTTAATAGACTCATTTTTGATCCCTAGAGACCTGAAGCTCACTGTTGAGATTCAATCTTTTTACGAAGCTTGGATGCGGTCTCACTCAAGATCTGACTCACGCGAGACTCGGAAACGTCTATAACCGCAGCGATTTCCTTCAAGTTTAGCTCGTCTTTGTAATAAAGAGATATTACCAATTGAGCTCTCTCGGGTAGGTCGGCTATTGAATCCTTTAGAATGGATACGAGTTCTGTTTTTTGAAGGTTTTCCTCGGGGGAATTTTCAGTTTCCTCATTATCTAGTTCAGAAATTTCTACAGAGTCATTTGTATAGTTATCCGCACCTGCGATTATTAGTCTCTCTTTTTGGTAGGTATTTACATCTTTTCCTAGGTAACTCGCCACCTCTTTTCCTGTGGGTTGGCGCCCGAACCTGATTGCCAATTTTTCGATTGCGGCAGAGTGTTCTCTTTTGAAAGCAATAGTTGTTCTTGTCGTTTGTGACATCCGGCGAACGTCATCAAGCATCGCGCCTCTTATTCTTGTCTTGGCGAACTGCTCCATGGGAATGTTTCTTGTTTCATCGAAAGCTTCCATGGCCTGCACTAAGCCTTCTAAGCCTGACTGCATTAAATCGTCTAGGTCTATATTTTTTGGAAGGCGGCCTTTTAGGTGCAGCGCTATGCGCTTTACCAGCGAAAGCAATTCTGGAGTTATTGTATTTTTCGGTTTGCGATTCGAGTAGGTTGGGGAGGCCTTTAATTTTTCGTAATGCTCACCACCAGCTTTTGTCGACTCTTGATCTATACTCATATTTTAGTTTACTGGGTCAAGAGGGTTTATAGCATGGTCTTGACTGACAATATTCGCTGCAAGACTTTTAATATTACACCAAGCCGTTGAATTGGGGAATGATTTGTGGAGGGGCTTCCGATGCCGAATTGATGACTTTACCGCAGGATCATCCTGTATGGACCCCAAATATGCTACTGGCTCCCCAAGGAAAGAGAGGCAAAGATGGTTCATCTTTTCATAAAAACTTTTTCCGGCTGCCAGGCTTGCAACCTGATTCGGAACAAGGAATGTGTTCTCAAGGTGGTCACTTCGGTGGAGGATTTTGAGAACGCCGTAGCTATCTGCTATTGAGGTCGGCTCGTCTAAAAAAACTACAATGCGAGTTTCGCAAAGTCGTAAAAGGTGCATGTTTTGTTCAGATATACCCGCAGCTATGTCGAACAGGACGACGGTGTCTGGGTATAGTTCGACTAATTCATGACATAAGTCGGAAAGGGAGGTTAAAGGAAGATTTACTATATTTGCATCGCCAGAGGCGCCGGGCAGTAACTGTAGGCCCTCTTCTAACTGTGTAATTACCTGGGCTAGCGGCATGCCATCTAAGATATAGTCCGATAGGGTAAACTTCGGTGATACCCCTAACATTAGCTGGGCGTTCCCCAGGCCCATATCTGCGTCGACGATAAGAACTTGTTTACCTAAATCACGAAGTGCTGTTGCCAAATTAATGCAAGTGAAGGTTTTTCCGACACCGCCTTTACCACTACAAACAGCTATTAGATGTGACAAGTGTGAGCCTCATTGTGATACTTGTATTTTTCAGAATTTCTTTCAATGTGCAGATACAATTAGTGTGGTTTATTTTCCCACACTTTCCTAAATATTTGAAATTTCTGGCATTCTGTAGATGATGTTTTCTGCTCTCTCAGAGCTTAAAGTCATTGGTGCTGGAGCGTTTAATTCCAAGAATAGTTTGGCTATTAGCTCATTCTGCTTTTGATCTTCGCTAATGAGATAACTCGAGCTTGTTTGAAGCCACGATGCGCCCTTTTGGGCAGCGATTTGAGGAAGCAGTGATAGATCAGCCTCTATGAAGATCAGGCTATCTTCCCCTAAAATATCTATGACAGATTTAGTGCTTTCAAAGTTGTTTATATACAGTAAGTTTACTGAGTTTTTTGCGGCGACATCAGCAAGGTGAGAGTCACTGGTTCTGTACTCATGTGGCAGGCTAAAGATTGATGTCTCACCATGGTTTATTTTTCGCATTTTCAACAGTTGTTTGATGACTGAAGTCTTTCCTGATTCTCGGTCTCCCCAGACGATATGGCACCCGTGTGACGTTTCGGTATTGAGCTTTCTATGACTGTTCGCCTCTGCGTCAACATCATATTTAGATTGAAGCTTTGATATGGGTTCACTGCTCATATTGGGGTTTAGCGATGGCAATTGATCCAGAGACGACTTGATAGCGCGGATTTCTTCATTGATGTTCTTTATGTGGGCCCAAGGGTCCAAACCATCGGTTCGAGATTGTATTGTTTCTTCTGAATGAGTCACTCTTGAAGAATTACCCTCATCCCTATGCTCATTTCCCGTTTGGGTTTCGTTGAAGTCTGGACGTGCTTCCGCATTAGAGTCGCAAGCTGCTATTATTTCTGTCTTGGATCCAACCTTGGTATTCGAGACGATTAAAGCTTCGTCGCCCAGTGTGGTCCGTATTTCATCTAAAACAGACTTCGTATTTTTTCCGACAAATCGTTGTAATTTCACAATATTTCCTCAGCTACTCTTTCGCTTTTAATTCGATGGTTCTAATGATTTTTATGGGTTGGTCATCTGGGACTTCTCTATAAGAAAGAATAGA
>CAWKZI010000259.1:0-4386 GCA_963854365.1 Gammaproteobacteria bacterium | reverse complement strand
CATAATACGCATACTGACGAAGGTTGGCGATAAGGTTATCTACCGAATAATTTTCTGCACCCCAAGAGTCCGCTCCTTGATAACCAAGATGGGCATGGGCATCAATTAAAGCAGGGATAATGGTTTTTCCTTCTAAATTGACGACTTCAGTTTGTTCAGGAAACTCTATAGCTAAACTTTCACTAACGGCCATTATCTGGCCCTCGCTAATAAGTATGGAACCTCTTTCGAAGACATTTCCGTCACCAATTACTAGCCGCGCGTTTTGCAACAGCAAGTAATTACCTTCCGAATTTTGCGCTAAGAGCCTAGGTACAAACGATATCCATAACATGAAAACTAAAAATAATGAATTCGTGAAGGGAGCAAACGCTTTAGAGTTATGCTTAAGTTTTAGCAAAAAAGTTCTCCAGTGATAGACATGCTTTATAAAGAATCATCATGCACAATTCTCGCTTGATAATATGCAGGGCAAATAGTACACCAAAGCTAAGGTGCCTCATTAAAAATAAATAATTAGTAGATAATGTTTTAATTTTGAGCCTTTCTCTCTCTCTTTTTATACGCAACACTGGTACTCTACGTCCAAATTTTTCAGACTCCTTTTTATAGATCTCATTGGCCCGTTTAAGCCTTTGCTGTAATCGTAGTTAGAAATCAGATTTGAGAGGCAAACAAGCTAGTTTGCTTATCTATTTACCCAACTATTACCAAAACTACAAGAAAAGCGGGAAATACTAATGAGAATAGCAGTCACAGGGGCCAATAGTAGTGTTGGGCAGAATTTATTGACCCAAATCGTTAATACGGCAGAAATATCAGCAAACGCAGGGGTCCGGTCGGAAAGTGCCTTCAGCAAGATTCCTGAATCTGAACTAATAAATCCCTGCGTAATTGACTACGATCATCAAGCGTCGCTTGCAGCTTGCTTTAAAGACGTTGATTGCGTGGTACACCTCGCTGGAATTCTCATAGAAAGCAAGCGCTCAAATTATGCCAGTGCTAATGTTGCTGCTACGCGCTCTGTGGTGCAAGCAGCTAAGCAAGCAGATGTAAAACATCTGATTTTTATCAGCGTAATCGGCGCTAGTGCAGCTTCAAGCAATAGTTATTTTAAATCCAAGGGCGATGCTGAATCCTTGGTGATTGGCTCGGGAATTGGCGCTAGTATAATAAGAACGCCCATACTGATCGGGGCCGGCACAGCTGGCGCTGCATCAATGTTAGGCGCTGCCTCACAAGCAAAAGCAAAATTACTGGGTGGAGGCAACTACACCATGCGACCCTTAGATGTTGATGACCTTACGCAAGCAATTTTACGCTGCTGTAAAACTCAATCCGAGGTAGCAGAAACCTATGAATTAGTAGGCCCAGAACCAATTAAATATCGAGATTTAATTACTCGAATAGCAGAGCTATTAGGGAATAAAGTAGTAATATCTTCAATACCCATCTTAATGGCCAAAATTGGTGCCACCCTAAGCCGCCTCTTGAAAGGAGGTGGGATAACCTCTACTGTCATTGATGTAATCACCAGCGATGAAAGTGTAGCTGAAAATGCTGACACCAAGCTTGGTTTGGAACTCACATCGCTTCAATCCACATTAGAAAAAATAATTAGGAATAAGTAGGAATCATGAGCGAAAAACAACCTGAAGACGAATCTGTAAAGCTGGCCGATGGATCCTCTCAAACTCCGCTAGAAACATCAATACCCCCTGCAGACACCAGCCCGGCGAAACGCAAACCGAGTACATTTGGCCGTGTTGCATTTCTTATCCTTACGGCAATCTGTTTTTACTATTTGTACGTTCGCCTGAATGGAGCTGCACTCAGAGAAGGCTTGTCACTCGTCGAGTATATGACTCAAGTATTTTCCAGCGTTAACTGGGTACCATGGCTTTTATTAATGATTGGCTATTCATTATTCTATTTTGTAATAGATACACTAGTAGTTACCCGCGCACTCGGATGGTTTATCCAAGACATAAAATTCAAAGATATTGCGCCGATCAGGGCAAGCGCATACATTATTTCTATTTTTAATGAGCAAATTGGCAAAGGTGCAATGGCCTATTATTTAAATAAACGCGACCAAATTCCTGGCTGGGAAGTTGGCTCGGTTATGCTTTTTATCATGTTCTGTGAAATTTTTTATCTACTAGTTTGGGCTACAGTTGGTTACTTTTTTGGTCAGGGCTCCTTGCCAGAAGTGTTTGACTTGATTCCTTACATTGCGTTTGGCGCAAGCGTTTTTCTGATTATTTGGGTCATGTATTTTCGGGGAATTATTTTGCCTAATAATGGGCTTAAAGATAAACGTGTGCTTCATGCATTCAGATTAGCTAAGCCCTGGCACTATGGAGCATTCTTTTTATTACGCTCCCCAGCATTACTGGCTGCTGTAGTGGTCTATACTGTGGCGCTAAATTTATTTGGAGTAGAAGCTTCTTTGATGACTCTCCTTCCATATCTCCCAGTAATATTCTTTGCCGCAACTGTACCGACACCAATGCGAGCAGCTGCAATTACATTTTGGGTGATTTTCTTTCCAGAAAATGAAGGCCAGATGGCAGCTTTCGGCTTTGTTCAACATAACTTCTTTATTTTATTTAATGCTGCAATCGGCTTAGTATTCTGGCGACGCGCACAAAGAGAATTATTTTCCTAAGCATGGCAAATCTATTAACCACGATTCGTTTGTTCTTGGTCGTGCCAATCGCTTGGGCTTTCGCGAATCCAGATTTCATATCTGCTCTAGTTTTGTGCGCATTAATATTTGTAGCTATTGCTAGTGATTATTTTGACGGTATCGTGGCTCGCGCAACGAATACCTCATCACCTTGGGGGCAATTATTTGATCACGGAACGGACTTCGTTTTCGTTACTTGCTGCCTAGGTGCACTTACTTATTCTGGAGTCATTCATCCTTTTCTACCAATACTGATCATAATCGCATTTTCCCAATACGTTTTCGATTCCTATTTTTTGTTCAGGGACAAACAGCTAAGAATGAGTTTCCTCGGCCGCTGGAATGGTGTCCTCTATTTTGCTCCTTTGGTATTGGTAGCCATTAGTCGTCTCTCTTTTCTTGCTATTGTAGAGCCCCTCTTAGTTCTAAGCGTTTCATTTCTTGGCCTTGGCTTAACTGCCTCCACCATTGCTTCAATCATAGATCGCTCACTGGCTCCCCTACGCTTAAAATCTGGTAGCTAACTTCTTTCCTCAGCGGTGCTTTATAATTAACAGTCAATATTCCACCAAACTCAGTTGTATCTTCTGCAGCCCGTGCTACCTAATCTATGATCAATATTTCACTAGGCTTATAACCAATTCGGTCAGCTATTGTTACCAGCAACTTACCTGGAGGAATTGTTAACGCCGATTTATATAGTTGCCACTGATCGGACAACGACATTAAATCGTCCACAAATTGATAACCAATGCTGGCACCCTCAGTATCACTTCTTAACACAAATATTCCGGACTTATTTGTCGCAATTGGGGTTTCCGTTACTGGCTGAACCCTTCCAGGCCAAAGAGAGAGAACTAGCTCCTGCTCAGGGATTAATCCTTGGTCATTAATCTCCGCCATCCAACGATCCATTTCATCACTAAGCTCAGAGATTTTATCAACATATTCGAAGTTCCCAATTAGGTTATTAAGCTCATGTGGATCGCTTTGAGTATCAAATAATTCGATAAGATCTTTTCCATCGCGAAACCAAAGAGCCTGGATTTCTGTTAATTGTTTATTGTCTCGAAGAAAAAGCATTTCCTGCATGATTGGCATTTGTTCACGATACTTCAGAGGCATGTAATAGCTTCTTTCAGGAAAGTAATTCCGAAGATATTTGAATCTCTTGTCGCGAACAGCGCGAATGGTGTCGTGAAGCTCATCAAACCGATCTGCCGCACCATGAACATACTTGCGCTCTGAGGAATTAGCATAGGTTCCAAGGAAAGCTCTTCCATCGACATATTCTGGAGGCTCAATATTAACCAGCGATAAAGCAGTCGACTTAAAGTCCACAAAGCTAATTAGCTGGTCATCTATATCTCCTGCTCGCCACTTATCAGGAAATCTAATTATTAAGGGCAAATTCATACCAGAGTCATAGAGCGAACGTTTTTGTCTCGGTAATGGACCTCCATGATCGCTATAAAAGAAAATTATTGTACTTTCAAGCAGCCCGTCCTCTTCTAATTGATCTAATACATTCCCGAGCTGTTCGTCTAAAGCCACAATGTTTGAGTAAACGCGCCGAATATCTTTCTTAGCGATTTCTGTATCAGGTAAATAGGGTGGAACGGGGACATCCAATAATTCGTCAACTAATAAGGGCAGATCCGCCCGCGCCCAAACTTGGGATTCATGAGTTACCG
>CAWKZI010000258.1:0-4438 GCA_963854365.1 Gammaproteobacteria bacterium | reverse complement strand
AGTGTCATCGATGTCACACAACGCATAAATATTTTCATGCATAGTGGATTGAATATCAGTTCGACCTTTACCATTAACCCCTACTGCGGCAATATTAATTTTATCACTCGGTGCGATATAGTCAGGCCCACCTAATACATGTCGTGGAACTATCATAAAGGCAGAGGCAGCAACTGCTGCTTTTAGCAAATTCCTACGACCTGAATCTGTATTTGAACCAGATGCAGCTTCATTATTTTTAGAAGCTCTGAATGTTTTAAGTTTTGTATTCATTTTTTCGGACTCCCGAACGCTGCATATTTTATTTACTAGATTCTATTAACTAACTGATCAAGTGTTATTTTTATTTAAATGCCTCAACTATCATAAAGGTAGCATTAATCTTGGCTACTAACTTGGTCTTGCAGTAAATCGCTATTTCAGTACGAAAGAGTTTTTTACCAGCGTGTATTACTTCGGCAACCGCTTGCAAGCTGTCGCCTTTGGGCGGTCGAATAAAGGAAATATTCATATCAGTGGTAGCAGAGAACATTCCATCTGGCCTGATTGTTCTCACTGCTACACCGGCGGCAGTATCAGCTAATGAAGTAAGTAAGCCTCCATGAACTCGACCACCATTATTTAAATGAACGGGCTTAATTTCAACACTACACTTTGCAATGCCATCTGCATATTCATCAATGCTAATTCCCAAATAGTCACCATAAGGACTCATTGGCAGTTTTTCTATTTCTGACATATCTCGATTCTAGCCCCTCGCGTCTGTGTCTGTTAATCGTCCAAAGGTGCCTCTGCCATTGCTTGAATTAAATCAATAAGCTTAGCTATATCGCGCAAGTCTGCAATTTCAGCAGGTGAATGGCTATAGCGTCCAGGCCAGGAAAGTCCTGCGTTGGGTACGCCGTAGATTGAGAACGTGGTCCCATCGGTAGTACCTTGCGTAAGACCAATCTGCACGTCTATACCAGCATTGGCTGCTATCGCTCTATTTCTATCAAGCTCAGCAGGAATAACTATTCCACCGTTCTCTAAAGAGCGAAGTACTGGCCCGTCTCCTAAAGGCGCATAGGCAAAATGCGGCGATTCAAGTGGGGTGTCTGAAGATACGAATGTATCAATACTATAGACTCGTCGGCTGCGCATATGAAGTTTGGTTGCTAGTTCGGCTGCGCCACGCAGACCACCCTCTTCTTGCACAGACCAGGCAAATATAACCCTATTGGCTAAAGTGCTGGGGTCGATTTGCTGTATAGCTAGAAGCAGTGCTGCGGTTCCAGCTCTGTCATCCAATGAACGGGAAGCATAACGAAAAAGCCCCATCCGATTCCCTTCTTTGTAACCAGTGATGCCCATTCCTATTTGCACACCCACTTCTGCGAGAGTTTCTGAATTCATACCAAACCAAGCTTGCATCGTCTCTGGTTGTTTTTGCTGTGGATTCTCGCGACTAAGAAATACGCCACGTAACTGCGGAGAAAAGGGATTCGAATCGATACCTTTGAATGGATCTAACTGCAACAACGCAGGCTGCCCTTCCCATGCGGTTGCAACAACACCCCCAAGTCTTCTCAGGTTGACGACGCCGCTGGCTTCGATACTTTCAACTTCATAACCAACCTCATCAGTATGAGCAATAAACACAGTGGCTTCGCTGACTGGGCCAAATTCAACCCAGAGATTACCCAACTCATCGACCTGAGCTACTTCCTTGGCCCATTCGGGAAGAGCGCTATAAACAATGTTTCTTATCGGGCCCTCATGGCCAGGTACCGCTGATTTTTCAGCGAGTTGATCAAGAACCTGCTCAATTTCCTTATAACGATTTATATTTGAACTAGAGCCCCAACGAGCTTCGTCTGCATTAAGGTTTGGAGATTGTATTGGAGCACTAATCCACGCAGGAGGCTCCGCATTTGGATTAACTGCTTCAACCACTGCCGTTAAAAGCGCTCGAGCATCACCCAGATCAATACGCTCCATTAAGGCATCAGCATCTGACACTTTTGGTGCAATTTGTTGAATAGTGGTTCGAGTAAGTTGGCTTAACAAAGTATCGACACGGGCCCCAAGCCCTGCCACCTCTTCATTTCTAAACTCCGCTTCTCCAGCGGAAACTATTATCAATTTATCAGGGCGCGCATCATCATCGATAACCGATCCAAGCCCTATCCAACCAAATGCTTGTTGAGTACTTAGCACATATTTAGTCGAACCTACGGTTCCATTAATTCCAGCTTCAGCAGCAGCAAAAACAGCAGCACAGCCAACTCGTGCTCCTGCCCGTGGCCCAGCCAGTTCGTTGGCATAGGACCATGCAGGTAGATTACGAATTACTGGATCAAGCAGTGCAATTCCCATTTCAGCAACTTCTGCAGCAGATTGAGCACCAACATCTAACCAGAGGTCATTTTGAGTAATAATTGCAGTTTCATCTCGGTGCTGATTTGCGAAATGGCCATTGGCTACTGCACTAACTCCAATAATTGGACCTACTCTAGTAAGAATACGCAGATGCTGTCCTTGGTGCGCTTGATCCCAAAGTGGGTGACGTGAGCCTCTTGCTATACGATGAAGGCGAAGATAGCCATCATCTGTTATTTGGCTCACTGCATAAGCTAAAGAGTCCAAAGCACAGGCGACTAGTGTCCGCGGATTACCACTGCCGATAGTTTTGGAGAGATTACCAATCCGGTCACGCCCCCAACCAGAATAAAGTCTTTGAATAGCTTCCGTGGCCAAATGTTCATGGCCTGTGGGAGCATCCACAGCAATCCAACTGGAGATAGTAGTTAGGTCAGATTCCTGGCTATAGGCTGTCCCAGCACTTAGTAATAAACCGATCAATAAAGCCCTAAAGTGTAGGATCATAAGACCTATCTCATTCAGGTAAGCGGTAGGCGAAGATATATCCACCTTCTGGATCTTCTTCATCTGCAGGAAGCGTTCTAAACCCAGAACCTGTTGTCGAATTCCAAACCGGTATTGTTACAACAACGGTCTGGTGTCCCTCTGGGGACAAGTAACTAATGGGTGTGGCAGTAGCCTGATATGGAACTGGACTACTCCAAAGTTCTTTACCATTTAGAATGTCAGAGGCGCGCATCGTATTATCAAAAGTACCGGCTTGAAATATTAAGCCTCCCGCAGTGGTAACAGTACCGGCAGATTGCGGAGTACCGATGGTAAGAGGTAACCGTGTTTTGATGCCTAAGGGGCCGCTGTCCTTCGCCAAGCCTATTGGACGCTCCCACAACAACTGCCTTGTTTCTAGATCAATTGCCGCCAGCATACCAAAAGGAGGCTGATTACAAGGTACTTCTAACGGAGATAGAAAACGAATCGTCGTATGGGAATAAGGTGTACCCAATTGGTTTCCCTGCACTCCTTCCGGAAGCTCGTCACGGGGAATAAGAGTAAGCTGGTTGCCGACTAGTATCGGATTCACCACCATAATGTTATTCACTTGATCAACACTTACCGAGCCCCAATTATGCCCACCAGCATTACCTGGAAACTGAAAAATAGTGTCAGTACCGGGCACAGTGAAGTGTCCTTCATAACGCATTTTCTTAAATTCAATTCTGCATAACATCTGATCTATTGGAGTGATACCCCACATCATCGCCTCTGTCATGTCGGGGCGAAAATTCGGCATGTCGACTGTGAAAGGCTGTGTTGCCGCAGCAAAATCCTCTGGCACGCCCCCAGTAGTAGGTACTGATCTTTCTTCGATTTCGAAGAAAGGCTCACCAGTCTCTCGGTTTAGCGCAAACACTTCTGCTCGCTTCGTCGGAACTAGCACAACGGGCACTTTCACGCCATTATCTCCAGGCAAATCAATTAGTACAGGCTGTGACGGCACATCCCAATCCCAAAGATCATGGTGCACTGTCTGGAATGACCAACGTACAGCGCCAGTTTCACCATCGATGGCAACCACTGAGCTGGCGTATTGCTCGCTAGATTCTAAACGCTGACCGCCAAAATAATCTGGGGTTTCATTACCGGTAGGGGCATAGATGAGACCGAGTTCTTCGTCTACACTGAATAGACTCCAAACATTCGGCGTCCCTCTGGTGTAAACCTCCCCACGTAATGGTTCAGTGTTAATACCAGGGCGCCCCATGTCCCATGCCCAGGAAAACTCTCCACTAAGAGCATCGAATGCTCGCACAACTCCTGAAGGTTCACCGACAGATTGGTTATCAAATACCCAGCCACCCACAACAGCATTTCCGCGAACGATTCCTGGTGGGGAAGTTTGAAAATTAAATATCCGAGGATCATTCCCCATGTGTTCTGATAAACTAACCTCACCTAGATCACCAAATTGCAAACAACGCTCGCCAGTATGGGCATCGACAGCAATTAGCCTAGCATCGGTTGTAGCAGTTAGGATTCGCTCGGGGCATTCCCCTTGATAGTCTTCTGGCGCGGC
>CAWKZI010000257.1:0-4441 GCA_963854365.1 Gammaproteobacteria bacterium | reverse complement strand
CGAGAAAACAGGCCACCCAGTTGCTCTAGTCGGCGATGTTATGGGCACGGGCTCTTCTCGTAAATCTGCGACCAATTCAGTCTTGTGGTTTATCGGTAACGACATACCCCATATTCCCAACAAACGTGATGGTGGTGTCTGCATCGGAGGCAATATAGCTCCTATCTTTTTCAACACTATGGAAGATGCGGGAGCGCTCCCGTTTGAATGCGATGTTGACGATTTGAACACCGGGGACATTATCGATATCGATGTATACGCAGGTAAAATTACCAAGCATGGAACAAATCAAGTCATAACAGAATTTGAACTAAAAACAGATGTATTACTCGATGAAGTAAGAGCTGGTGGCCGCATACCCTTGATTATTGGTCGTGGCTTAACGCAACGTGCGCGCGAGGAATTGGATCTAGGCCCTGCAAACATTTTCCGTTTACCGGTAATTGCCGAAAGTTCAGAAAAAGGATTTACTCTCGCTCAAAAAATGGTGGGTAAGGCATGCGGCGTTGATGGAGTCAGACCTGGTAGTTACTGTGAACCTCGGATGACTACAGTTGGGAGTCAAGATACTACTGGCCCTATGACTCGAGATGAGCTTAAGGATTTGGCTTGTCTGGGATTTTCAGCTGATTTAGTTATGCAGTCTTTTTGTCATACCGCTGCTTATCCAAAGCCTGTAGATATTGATACTCAGCATACGCTTCCTGATTTTATTCAAACTCGCGGCGGCGTTTCTCTCAGGCCTGGAGATGGAATCATTCATTCCTGGCTTAACCGAATGTTGTTACCCGATACAGTCGGTACGGGCGGTGACTCTCATACCCGATTCCCAATTGGTGTATCCTTCCCGGCCGGCTCTGGACTAGTCGCTTTTGCTGCTGCTACCGGCGTTATGCCTTTAGACATGCCTGAATCAGTACTTGTTCGCTTCTCTGGGGAAATGCAACCTGGAATTACCTTGCGAGATTTAGTAAATGCCATCCCTTATGCAGCGATTCAATCCGGCGACCTTACTATTGCGAAAAAGGGAAAGAAAAATATCTTTTCTGGGCGTATTTTAGAAATCGAAGGTCTACCTGACCTGAAAGTAGAACAGGCATTTGAATTATCAGACGCATCAGCAGAACGTTCCGCTGGTGGTTGTACGATTAGATTAGGGAAAGAACCGATAATTGAATACTTCAAATCCAACATCACTTTACTACGCTGGATGATCGCAAATGGTTACCAGGATGCAAGAACAATAGAACGTCGCGCTCAAGCCATGGAAGAATGGCTGGCTGATCCAGTACTGATGGAACCTGATGTTGATGCAGAGTATTACAAAATAATTAATATAAACCTTAATGAAATAACTGAGCCATTACTGGCTTGCCCTAATGACCCAGATGATATTAAGCCATTGTCTGTGGTGCAGGGAACCAAAATTGATGAAGTATTCATCGGCTCATGCATGACCAATATCGGGCACTTCCGAGCAGCCAGTGAAGTCCTAAAACAAGTGGAAGGTTCATTACCAACACGCCTGTGGATAGCTCCCCCTACTAAGATGGATGAGCATCAACTCACTGAAGAAGGTGTATACAATGTATTTGGCGTTGCTGGAGCTAGAACTGAAATGCCGGGTTGCTCACTTTGTATGGGCAACCAAGCAAGAGTTGCTGCAAATTCAACAGTAGTATCTACCTCAACACGTAATTTTCCTAATCGTCTAGGTCAAGGTGCCGATGTCTTCCTAGCTTCCTCAGAATTAGCCGCGGTTAGTTCTGCTATCGGTAAGATTCCCACGATGGATGAATACATGAGTTATATGGATGAAATTAATACAATGTCAGATAGCATTTACCGATATCTGAATTTCCATGAAATAGAAAACTTCATGGAGGCCGCAGAAAGGGCCAAAAATATCCCTCTAACTAACGTGCGGGAAGTAACTTGAGGGTTTTTATAACACCCAGTGCATATTTTTAGTGCATCAGAACCTAAAATGCTAAATGTTTACCATAAATTATGCCTTTCCCCTCTAATAGTATGGAGTCAAGCCTTAAATGCACTGACACCCAGCGAGCCATTACGTTACGATTAATAGCACTATGCCCCATACAAATTGGATGCAACAGACTTCTTAAATCGTGCTCTTTTCCACAACTTCGAATACATCTTTAGAAAGCGCAGGGTGAATTTTTATACGTTGCAACTGTAACTGCATCTGAGCTTGCCTAGCACTATCAAATTTTTTCCACCTAGTTAGGGGAGTTAATAATCTCGCTGCGATTTGTGGATTAATCTTGTCAAGTACTAGTATTTGATCCGCCAAAAACTTATACCCTTCCCCAGATTCGTGATGAAAATATTGATGATTTTGACTGCAAAATGAACCTATTAACGAACGTACTTTGTTGGGGTTTCGAATTTCGAAATCATCATGTTCGAGCAACTTTCTTACCTTCACCAAACTATCATCTCTTTGGCTAGTAGCTTGCACTGCAAACCACTGGTCAATTACAAGGGCTTCATGACTCCACTGAGTATAGAATTTAGCCAATGCCTTCTCCCCAACTATAATGCCTTTCGAAGATTTGGCATTCACCAAGAAGCGAAGTGCTGCCAACTGATCAGTCATATTGTTTGCTTGATTAAATTGTTCATAGCAAACGTCTACCCAACGTTCATAACCCGTTCGAACTAAATACGAAAGTGCTAAATTTTTAAGTGCCCTACTAGCCATTGAAGAGGCATCCGGGGAATAGTCATCATCATTCGTATTAGCCAACAACACTTCCTCAAAGACTGGCTCCAGTTGCAAGGATAAGTTACTAGCTAGAAATTCCCGCACGCGATGAATAGCACCAACATCGGCTACATCAGATTGTTCAATTAAAAGACTTTCCGAAGGTAGGCTTAGTAACTGGGCAATCATAACCTTATCTGAGTCGTCATTTTCAAGACTATTATTAATGATACCGCGAAAAGCTCTCAAAAGAATTGGAGGTAGCTTTAGCTCACCTTCGTTGATATAAATTAATTGAAGTTCAGAAATAATTTCAATTAGTAAAGATTGGGAAGCATTCCATCGGTTGAATCCGTCAGTGTCGTGTACCATCAAAAATAGCAAGTCATCACGACTATAATCACAGCTCAGTTTCACTGGAGCACTAAATCCCCGCAATAGAGAAGGAATAGGTTGGGCCGGAATATCCTCAAAAACAAATACCTGTTCTTTCTCTATTAGATCTAAAACAAGATCCGTTGCTATACTTGGAGAAGAAGCTACATTCTCTATACCACTGAGTTTTAGTGGAAGTTCTTTACCGTCTTCGTCTAATAGCCCAACACGTAACGGGATATGAAAGGGTTTCTTTTTAGATTGTCCTGGCGTGTTAGGACAAGATTGGGTTACACGCAGTGAATATTGCTTCGCGGCAGAATCATAATTGCCAACTATCTGCACTAACGGAGTTCCTGCCTGGCTGTACCAATTTCTAAATCTTTGTAGATCTACTCCACTAGCATCTTCCATGGCCCGAATAAAATCTTCTGTTGTTACTGCTTGGCCATCATGCCTTTCGAAGTAAAGGTCGGTTCCTTTACGAAAACCCTCATTTCCGAGCAGCAAGCTAATCATACGCACAACTTCTGCACCTTTTTCATAAATGGTTACAGTATAAAAATTCGATATTTCCATATAAGAGTCAGGACGGACAGAGTGGGCCATAGGGCCACCATCTTCTGCAAACTGTACAGTTTGCAGAAATGCCACATCCTCAATACGTTTAGCGGTTCTTGAGTTCATATCAGCAGAAAATTCAGAATCTCGGAATACCGTAAAGCCCTCTTTCAAACTTAATTGAAACCAATCCCGACAAGTAACACGATTTCCAGACCAATTATGAAAATATTCATGAGCTACAACAGCTTCAACCCGCTGGAAAGAGAGGTCGGTTTGCGTTTTTGGATTTGCCAACACACAAGAAGTATTGAATATGTTTAATCCTTTGTTTTCCATTGCCCCCATATTAAAATCATCAACAGCGACAATCATAAAAATATCTAAATCATATTCCCTGCCATAAACCTCCTCATCCCAGCGCATTGAATTTTTTAGTGACAGCATGGCGTGATCACATTTATCTAAATCTTTCTTTTCGACAAAAATCTTTAGCTCGACTTCTCTATCACTACAGGTAATAAAAGAATCATCGAGGCTTACCAAGTCACCAGCGACCAGCGCGAATAAATAGCTTGGCTTCTTAAAAGGGTCTTCCCAGGTACACCAATGCCTTGATGAGTCTTTAATACTAGTGCCTGAACCGACCTTATTACCGTTGGAAAGCAGCACTGGATACCTGTAAGCCTCAGCCTCGATCGTAGTGGTAAACTTCGACATCACGTCTGGACGATCAAGATAATAAGTTATCCGTCTAAATCCTTCAGCCTCACA
>CAWKZI010000256.1:0-4448 GCA_963854365.1 Gammaproteobacteria bacterium | reverse complement strand
AACACGGTCATTAGTCCACGGTGTCAACATCAGATCTGGCAATCCTGCTGTGTGGTCGTGATGCAGGTGGGTGAGAAAAGCTATCCTGAGGTTATTGGGTTGCATTGCCTCCAGCTGATATTTTTTTGCTGCCTCAGCTGCTCGGCGCACTATGCCTGGTCCTGAGTCGACTATGTACGTATTGTCATCAACAATAATTGCTAGTGCAGGCCCTGACCGCTCCGGATTTGCAATAGGTGATCCACTTCCGAGGATGATGATTTGAGTTCTTGTGGGTTTGACCATATGTATTCTCACTGGTTTTCATTAAATAACAAAATAATCACCCTGCCGACACATTTACTCCGTAATATGAAAAATCCCCCGTCCGCCGCAGGTCGGGGGATTTTCTGTTTTTTCTCTTACCAAAAAACTATTTGTTCTTTGGACGCAACTAGGCAACGCATGAACAGCGAATTTGTTACGGCTAAACTTGATTCTTTAATGACTCAGACGTCAATCAGCTCCACGAAGCCGAGGGTCTAGGAGATCTCGAAGTACATCTCCTAGTAGATTGAATGCCAAAACAGTCAGTGAAATAGCAACCCCAGGAATAATTGCCAGCATGGGCTCTTGCCTGAGGAATCTCTGAGCCGTAGTTAGCATAATTCCCCAACTTGGGTCAGGTGGTCTCGTGCCGAGGCCAAGGAATGAGAGAGACGCCTCAATAATTATGGCAATCCCAAAAAGCAACGTTCCTTGCACAACCACTGGTGCAAAGGCGTTAGGAAGCAGATGTCTACTTGCGATACGTGCATCGCCAGCACCGATCGAGAGAGCACTCGTAATGAAGTCTTGTTGTTTGACTGCCAGCGTACTTCCTCGAGAAATTCTCGCGAATACCGCTATAAACGGCACGCCTATAGCAATAGTTACATTTTGAATGCCAGGTCCTAATCCAGTAATAATAAGTAGCGTGAAAAGTAGCGATGGGAACGCAAATATTGCATCCATTAGTCTCATCAAAATCTCGTCCCTACGACCTCCCCACCAACCAGCCAATATACCAATAGGCAAACCGCCTACGATACCAATAGCGACCGAAGCAAATCCCACAATAATTGCAGTTCGTGCACCGTGCACTAGCCTCGAGTATGTGTCTCTTCCTAAGTTATCGGTACCTAGCCAATGATCGCTTTGAAATCCTAAAAGCGCTGCTTTCCCGTCGTACAGGATTGGATCATGAGTCGACACAAGTCCAGGCAGTAGTGCACAGAAAATTACAACCGAAAGAATTGCCAAACTGAATACGCCGATAGGTCGACGACGTAATCTACGCCAGAACACAAATAATGGAGTCGATTTAGTCGTCACTGGATCGATGACTACTTTTTTTTCTAGCGTTCCTAAATCTTGACTCATTGTTGCCTCATTCTACGAGTACCTAATACGCGGATCAAGATACGCATACGAAATGTCAACCAAGAGATTAAGGGCAAGAATAGTAGTAGCCAGCACTAACACGATTCCTTGTACAATTGGCGTATCCATAATATAGATCGAGTCAATCAACAGCTTTCCCATTCCTGGAAGTTTAAAAATCGTTTCCGTAATAATGGAACCGCCGATTATAATTGTCATCTGCAGGCCTAACACTGTTACTACCGGTATTAAGGCATTACGAAACACATGTCGAAGAATTACATCTCGTTCCTGAAGCCCTTTTGAGCGCGCTGTCCGTACATAATCCTGTCGCATAACCTCAACCATCGCACCTCTCACCTGTCGCGCCATGCTTCCGCATGAAGTGAGGCCGATAGTAAATATTGGCAAGATTAGTGATCGTATGTTTCCAAGAGGGTCTTCCATAATGGAGGTTGTTCCCAACGCAGGAAACCAACCTAATTTAACTGCGAAAAAAATGATAAATACCATCGCAAGAAAAAAATTGGGGATCGAAACTCCGCCAACCGCAAAAATGGTTAATCCATAGTCCAAAAATGTGCCCGGGCGAGCGCCTGCTAAAACACCCACTGGAATGGCAATAACGATCGCAACAATTAAAGCCAAAAGCCCCAACTCGGCAGTGACTGCAAGTTTTCGTCCTATAAGTTCTGACACATCTGCCTGAGTTCGCAAGCTATCTCCGAGATCCAGGCGAATTATTCCACCAATCCACTCGAAATAACGGACATGCAGAGGTCGGTTAAGTCCTAACGCTTCACGTACCATCTCTATTTGTTCTTGACTAGGTTCTTCACCAGCAATACGACTGGCAAGATCTCCAGGTAAGAGGTTAATCGAAAAAAAAGTAATCAACGTGACGATAAACAACACGAAGATCGAGGAAAACGTTCTACGAAGAATAAAAGTCTGCAACTGACTCTGCTCCGATCAAATCCACAGCATCAATATACTAGAGTGTCCAAGTCCGAAACCTAGACAAGAAACAATTAATGGAATCAAGCTTCATTGATTGAATTCTGATCCTAGGATCAGAATTCAATCAATGAAATAATTTCTACGATATAGCTATATCGCCATTTCCAAAGTAAAACTTACCTATAGCCGAAGGCGTGTAAGTAATATTTTTCTGCATAGCAACCGTGTAAGTTGAATTAAGATAATCAACTCCCCATGCGGAATCGTGATATGCCTGAGCTAGTTGAGCCATCGCCACTTTTCGATCCTCTGGATCGTATGCTTCACCAACTGCGCTCATACCTGCTTCAATTGCCTTTCGAAATTCATCGTCGGGCCCAGGAAGCACTCCGCTTGACTTGCCATTTGCATTAACAATATATGCAATTTGCTGCCATACGTCTGGTCGCACTGACATTCCTGAGCTATGAGCACCAATCTGCTCCTCCCAGAATTCCATGTAGTAGTCAGGACTTGGCTTAGGAATAATATTTCGTTTAATTCCCACTTTTGCGTACTGAGCTTGAATCAACTCATCCTTGGCCATGTTAAGTGGCGCATTGGATGTATTAATATCGTACTCAAGGCCGTCAGGATAGCCAGCCAAAGACAATTCCGCGAGCGCGCGCTGTGGATCATATGTATATCCCGCAAAGTTAGGATCATGATCGGCTCCAAGCGCAGGTCCAAAGAAGCCGGTACTAGCTGCAGTATGCAACCCGCCATAAACAAGATTATTCAACTCTTCACGGTCAACCGCATAATTCAATGCCCGTCGAACGTGGACATTATCAAACGGCGCCATATTCATATTTAGCCAAGTTCTAATTTTTGCATTAGTTGGTTGCTTTGCAACGGTAATACCCGCGGCCGAAAGCGTTTCAAGTTGGTTAGGATCTGGATTATCAACGATATCAAGATCTCCGGAAAGCATGGCGTTGACCTTCTGGTCACTGTCCACACCAAATTGATAGACGATACCATCAACTTTAGGTGCACCTTCCATCCAGTAGTTCTCGTTTGCCTTCAGAACAACTCGGTCGCCCTCAAGCTCTTCCACAAACTCAAAAGCACCGGTTCCAACAGGGTGTCTACCCTGGAATTGATCCGTTGCTTCAACTTGCTTACGTGACACCACCATACCTGGCCTGTCACCCAACATACGAAGAAGTGGTGCAAAAGGTTGACTCAAGGTTATTCTGGTCGTGTACTCATCGACACTTTCTACAGTCTCAAGATAGCCAAGATCCTGCCCTGTAACCGCACCTTCAAGATCGCGTGCGCGTTCAAGGTGCCACTTCAGTTCATCAGCGTTGAAGTCCGATCCATCGTGGAATTTCACACCCTTACGAAGATTGAAAACTAATGTTGTCTTGTCTGGACTTTCCCAGTTCTCGGCAAGAGAACGACTCTTCTCAGGCGTTAATGCCTGGTCATTTCGTACCAAGTTATCGAAGACTGACCAAAGAAATTGGTGCTCATCTCCACCCGTACCCGTAATCGGATCGTACTGAGCAAAGTTTCCACTGCTAATTCCAGTTTGTATAACACGGCCACGTTTTGCCGCTGCAGGTGCAGAACTTGAAGCAGAACTGGCGCTAGTTGTTGAAGCAGAGCTTGCTTCCTCATCATCACTGCCACACCCGATTAATGCAGCACCCGTTAACCCGGCACCACCTAAAGCTGCTCCACGTAAAATGCCTCTTCTAGATATTTTTTTCTTAGCCCAATAGTCACTCATCTTAACCTCCTTCAGGTTAACGGCTCTCCCCCATTTATCAACACAACATGTGTGTCTAGTGAAGGCTATGCGCGATGTAAACCATTGTCTGTTAACTATCACACATAGCCTAATAGATTCAGATGAGATGGATAAAATAGTTAGCTAGTTAGTTAGGTTCTGGCGTTATCCCAACAAAGCATCTTATTCGCCGCCCTAATTTCCATGAAAATCAGGTTCTCGCCGAGTCGCAGCTGCGCTAATACCTTCGCGAAAATCTTCAGTCTTTCTAAGCCATTCCTGCTCAACTTGTTCCCGATCGACGGCA
>CAWKZI010000255.1:0-4453 GCA_963854365.1 Gammaproteobacteria bacterium | reverse complement strand
CTTCATATCAGGACAAAACCTGCAACTAGATGGCGGGAGTTATGAGGGTCTTATTTAGCTAGCTCCTGGCAGAAGTTACCTCGTATCAGGAATCTCGCTGCGATTGCTCACAAACCGGAACACAACCGGTACTGATTCAGTATTCAGGTCGTTGGTTGAATGTCCCTGTTAGGTTTCGCTTTCTCTGCCCGCATGAAGCGCAGTAAAGATAAACACGTCAATACAGCATCTATGTACCGTAAAATGCCTAATCAGAGGCCGTAACACTCAGGTTGGTAATAAAGCCGTTTGGTGTATCAAGCAGGCTTTGAACTGCCAAGTCCAGGCCAGAAGTGATCGATAGACGCCATTTTCCAGTTCCGTCACCGAGTGAACCAGATAAACCAAGAGCGGTGTTACCATTCTCCAAGTCTTGTGCGGCAATAATCGTGCCCCCGTTAGAAGCCAGAGTAAAAGTGACGTCCCCACCAGGTGCAGCGCTGCCTGCATCGTCAGTGGCCGAGATGGTGACGCTTCCAGCTTGATTGGAGTTGTTGACTAATCGTAGTGAACTTCGTTGATCTTGATTGCTACCAGGGTTAAAGAAAAACACGTTGTTAGCTTGGGCAGCGATCGGGGATGCTTGACTCACGTTGGTGAGAAAACCGTCTGTCGTCCGAATGAGGTTCATTGCGGTGATGCCAACGTCGGCACTGACATTTAGATGCCACCGGCCTTCGCCATCTCCGAGTTGCCCAATGAGCCCCTTTTCTGCGTTGCCATTCTCGAGATCTTCTAAGGTCACCTGCTTCGACTGGTTTGCACCTAGTGTAATTGTGACGCTCCCTCCAGATGCCGCGGCGCCGTTATCATCGATGCCAGCAATGGTGATGGTGCCGTCCTGAGCCGTGAGATTGACTAACCGGATGAAGCTCTCTTTTTCGGTTTCGCTAGCAGGGTTCACGTAATATAGCTTGGTGATGTTTGTGGAATCCTTTGGAGCAACGCCACTAAGGTTAGTGAGAAAACCATCTTTAGTGCGGATCATGCTCATCACCGCGAGGTCAAACGAGGAAAATATATTCAACTGCCACTTCCCAGCACCGTCGCCCAGACTGCCCGTCAGTCCTTTATCGGCGTTACCAGACTCTAGATCTACGGCAGTGAATTGCCTAGCCTCGTTCGGCTCCAGCGTCATGGTTACTGTTCCAGATGCAGGCATGCCTTCGTCATCAATAGCAGTGATCGAAATCCCGGACTCGGCCGAGCTAGTGTTAATGACGCGCAGGAAACTTTGCTGATTGGTGTTGCTAGCAGGGTTAACGAAGTAGGGAAAATAACGACTGCCCACACGCGGGACCGTGGTATTTAAACCGGTAAGAAAACCGTCTTTTGTTCTGACAAAACCCATGACTTCAATGTCATTCTCTGAGCGAAACAAGAGACGCCATTTGCCTTGGCCGTCGCAAAGTTTGTTTGTCAGGCCTTTTGTCGGATTCCCTAACTCTAGGTCCTGAGCCGTAAACTGTAGCGATTCATTTGCGGCGAGTTCTAGTTCGACAGGCCCTTTTCTGCTGGCCTGTCCTGAGTCGTCGATCGCGTAAATTTCAACCGCTGTAGCTGTGGTCATAGAATTAACTAAACGTATAAAACTCTGTTGATTGACGTTCGAACCAGGGTTTACCGTGTATAAGTTGGCTTCCGCTAGAAAAGAAGACTGTGACCCGGGCAGAGGTGTTCCCAGCAGGCAGACGTCACCAGCATCATCTTTGTCATTGAGGTCCGTGCCTTGCTGGAACTCCACTAAGTTAGAGATCCCGTCACTGTCGGCATCGCCACTTGCATCTGAGGCATCAAGTGAATCCAGTCCGTTGTCGATTTCGGCAGTGTCTGGAATCCCGTCGTTGTCATCGTCTGTATCGGCTACGTTACCTATGCCATCAACATCAGTGTCTACCGATTCTCCAGCATCGTTTGGAAAGGCATCTTGTAAGTCCGGTACGCCGTCACCATCCGCATCCTGACTGAGTTCCTCGTCACTAGGCCCGCTGCGGGTAACTGAACCAAGCGCCACTAATTCGTCAGCGTGGGTAGAGGCACCTGTCGCGGTTACATATTTGACCATCGCGTTGTAGGTCGACGGCGTTATTTTGGTTTCGCCGTCTACAACGTGGCAAAGTACAGGATTAGTGTTTAAAACGGCGAGCGTTTGCGTTGCAAGCTGTTTGTCGGTGCTGATCGTAAGTGCGCCCGCTGCTGCGTTAGCGGGGAGTGCCTTGCTCAGCGGGCAAGATATCGAGGTGTCGAGATAGTAGGTTCCCTTGCTAAAGTCCCCGGCTATTTCGATGCCTGTTGCCGTGGTGACGCTATCACCGATGACATGCGCTGTACCCAGTTGATCATAGATCGCATTCGTTGCGGCATTATGAGCGGAAGAAACTGTTAGAAGACCC
Organism: Gammaproteobacteria bacterium; assembly: GCA_963854365.1. Taxonomy (GTDB): domain Bacteria; phylum Pseudomonadota; class Gammaproteobacteria; order Pseudomonadales; family Pseudohongiellaceae; genus UBA9145. Next base: position 2,021 of record CAWKZI010000255.1, on the reverse strand, counting down.
AGGGCTGCGCTAGTTCCTGTCGAATTCGTCCTTGTATTGATGACATAAGTCTTTGAGGATGCTTCAGCATTGGCTTGCTGCGCGTAAACGGTTGACTCAACGTTGATTCCATCCACCAGATTAACGTAAGGCTGAGACATTCCAGACATAGAGTTTCTCTGATTAATAGCATCCGCTCTAGAGCTGTAGGTACTGAATTCAGCTGACACTTGGTCGGCTGTCAAGATGGCTAAGCCGGCGATGGGCAACGAAAAAGTGTCGTTGCCAAGGTTCAAGGCGGCGGGCGTGATGTTAAAAATAACGAAGCTTTCACCTGTTGTACCACCTTGGGTGATGCCGTCACTCGTTCCTACAGTAGTAATGGTTAAGTCTGTCACTGAGACGGCGGTTGAAAAAGCCGCGTTATAAAGGTCGAATCGAACGTATAAGTCTGACCCTGGACTAATATTATCTGCAGGTATGCCTAGGCTACCGGTTAAATCTAAGTCGTTTGTCGCTGTGTCAATAATGTTTAGAAAAAAAGTACCGGTATTAGCGCCTGCGCCAGTGGTTCTGGCAGTGGTGTCTAGTGTTTCAGCTGCGTACTGGACGGTTGCTGTTGAATTACTCAGGTTTAGCGCAAATGCGAGTTGAGTTGATGATGCAGCCATAAGAGCGACTAACAATAGGTTTTTGTTCATATGCATGCCTTTGCCAACTCTGTTTAGAGGGGCCATTCTGCCTCAGATAGTGAATAGATAGAACCCAATTTGGTCTAACAGGTTCGCTATCGCTTATCTCTCGTACTGTGCTTCAACACTACTGCTGCTTTTTTTTGTGCTGATTTTAGGTAAAAAGTGGAGAAACGGATCGCGCAGCTGGCGGTATTTCGATCTACAGTCTTTGCTACTGGAAGGCGACCCTGTTATGCCTGAGATGACTGCTGGCTTGAAAAGAAGCTTCGCGCGACGACTCTGTCCCGATTACGGCGGCAGTGTATGGGGCAACTCGACGAAGTCGGCTTGCCAGCGCCAATGCGCAGGTTCTAGACGACAAAACTTACTTTTAGCCAGCATCTAAACAATACCCAAAAAGTATTTCTAATTGGCGTCACGTGGTTAGAAAGCTCGATTACTTTGCCCGGATTCTTAAAAGGATATACAGTGAGCAGAAGTGCTAGAGGCCTCTCGCCTGAAGATGTATATTTCCAATCTAGGCCGTTTATTAAGAGCGTTGTTTGAGAGGATATCGCATTAACTATTCAAGACCTTGGAAGCATTGGTGAATTGGTGGCGGCATTAGCCACCTTGGCAACGTATATCTGGCTATAGAAGACAGACATGCTAAACAACAGTTTCAAGAGGCTAACCAACAGGATCGAACGCAATTAACTCTAGAGAGAAGCGATCGTACCGGAGATATACAGCGGACTTGGTTCTCTCCTGATGGTCAGAATCAGACAATGATGAAGGCACTAATGACGGAAGAGGCGCTCAATCCTGAAGAAAAATTCGAATTTCATGTGCAGATGACGATACTTTTCGGGGAAAGGCTCAATTCAGAATCCTTGCAAAGACGTGGATTGATCGATCCTGATTTTTTAAAACTACAAAAATCAGTATTCGGCGCGTATTTGTTGATGAAACGGGTGCGCCAATACTGGAAATCCTAAGGCCAGCAATTTTACGCCTATGACAGTATTCTTGTTAATATTGTGGATCAAATGATTGATCAGATAGAACAACGAGCAAAGTAATTACTGCAGTTCCTTAGGTAGCAGAACCGCTGGCTGGGACATACGAATAGGCGTATAAATACTTAGCAAGACGAGTATCTCGGATTTACAATAAAAGCGGACTAAGTCACACCAGACAAGGCGCCTTTAGAGTGCCAGGAGAGTTATTGTGAGTGAAGCTATTAGTACACCAGATTTTGCAGACCCATATACGCTAGCGCTAGACGAGCTCGATGTCAGCAACCCTATGCTATTTAAGGCTAATGCTTTTTGGCCCTACTTTGAGCGTATGCGCAATGAGGATCCG
>CAWKZI010000254.1:0-4458 GCA_963854365.1 Gammaproteobacteria bacterium | reverse complement strand
ATGATGTTATTCAGCATTAGTATCGGACTAGTAGTCGATGATACTGTGCACCTACTCAGCCACTATTTAGACGGACGGAGACAAGGATCTAACAAACACTCCGCAATGACCCACGCCATCAAGACTGCAGGTCCTGCTCTCACTATTACAACTATAGTTCTAGTATTAGGAACGACAGTTCTAATTTGGGCTAATACCCTCTACTTCCAGCAGGCTGCAAAGCTATTAGTGCCGATTGTTGTGCTAGCCCTCGTATTAGATCTTATCTACTTGCCAACTGTTCTTAAGCGCTTTGATAACAAATTCTCGCAAAAAAATCCTGTGACTTCGTAATTTACCCGACTTATGATGCGATTATTAAATTTTTAAGATTGCATTGCGATTCTGGGCTATACATATTGCAAAGGTGGAGGTGACTAATGAAAAGAAAGATTAATCTTGTTAAACCCCAAGCATCCTATACAAAATTACAACAGAGAGAGTTAACCCGGCGAGAATTTACCAAGCTTGGCGTAACAGCGATAGCAACCGCATCATTAGGAGTAACAACAATGGCAGCAGCACAATCACCAGCAAGTGAACTGGAGTCTGACTTTTTATTAGAATTAGTATTGGATGTTGCAGACCAGTTGGATGCTGGTAACACTAGCATCGCACCAGTGACTGGCGGAACTTTTGGGGGGCCTAGAATACAAGGCACGGTTCATGATGGCGGCGCTGACTGGATCACTCAACAATCAGGCCATAGCAGCCTAGATGTACGCATCACTTTGGAAACCGATGACGGCGCTATTATTTACATGTCCTACACCGGAGTTGTTGCGAGAAACGACAACGGCATGTATTGGCGCGTACGCCCCATCTTCCAGACCGCATCGGAGAAATATGATTGGCTCAATCATATTGTGTGCATAGGTAAGAGCAAACAGGTCCCAGGCAAGGTTGCTTACGATATTTTTGCAATATTATAAAGTCGGAGAAAAGATATCTTGAAGGGTTAGACTCTAAACTCTAACTCCCGCTATTAGTGCTCTGAAATTCAAGTTTTAAGCGCTTGGGTAAAGAATTCGAGGTTCACGACCAAGAATAGTTAATCCTGTCACATCGTACTAGGTTACTCATAGAGGGAACGCGCTCCGAAATAGCTTCTGCATAACCTAACCATAAAAAACCCGGTGGCTCTAAAAGAGTAACCGGGCAATCTCTCTAACATTTAAATCTCTTTATCGACTGTGGACCTAGTGTCCGCCTCCGGATTGATCAATTACTTTCCAGCGCACCGCTCCGAAAAACATTTCATCCCAACTCTCATTACCCCAGTCAACATTGCGTGCTGGGTTTGGATTTGCTGGATTTTGTGCTGAGTTGTCCCAAGCTGCTACTGCAGTAATCTTTGTTCCTGCAGGAACAAACTTTGGCTCTTTGTAGGTGTAACTGAGCTGCCAGTTGTAGTTGTACTTGGCGACATTGATTAGCTCTTCCTGAGTACCATCTGGGTAGTCAGCATAGAAACGCATCCGCTTACCACGGAAGTGCATATGCGGAAGGTAGCTGTGGATATTGGAATCCTCTGTGATAGTGATCGTGGCTGTCTGTTCGAATGCTGGATCATGTGCAGGGATCGTAGTCCAACTATTTGGGAATACACAGGCGCATCTGCCTGACATTCTTTCCTCTGGAATTTCACCTTCAGGATAGAACCAAACCCCTAACTGACTATTATCAACAGTTTCACGACCATTCGGTGTGTAATGCATATTTAATTTAAGGACTGATCCAGCCTTAACAAGGCCTCCCGTATTTGGGGGCGCAAGGTCGGGAGTGTCTCCAGGGATATAAGCGGTGATATCAGCTTTATCTGGGTTTCCACTGCCCCCAAGAAAACCGCGCCGTTGACCAATTTCCTCAGGGAATTCCAACCGGTTAACTGTGTGGTGAAGAACTGAACGATCACCAGCTATGATTTCACTTCCACGAACCCAGCGGTCGCTTTCCATGTCGAAGGCAACTTCAACATTAACGAAGACGCCGTTCCCTGTTGCAGGAACCGTGGTAGCTGGAATATCTAGAATCAAATCAGGCTCGCCAAATGCCCATTTGGACTCGGGCCATACTAATGCTGCTAGGGGGTCAGCATCACCATCTTTAGGCGCACCGGCCTCAACCCAAGCGATTATATTGCGCACATCTTGGTCATCGACAAGACGATCATTAATAAATTCACCGATATGTCCATCAATCTGTCCTGGAGGCATACGGCGGGTCATCAACACTTCACGAATCATTGGTGACCAACCTTGAACCATTGTGTGGCTGTCCATTGCGAATGGTGCTACTCCACCTTCGCGGTGGCAAGTCGCACACTGTCCAGCGAGAACAGGTGCAATATCAGCTGTGTACGAAGGAACGGTTGCCGCTTCATAAGATACTGTCGTACCCATAGCCGGCACCTCTGCAGTACTTACATCATCTCCTGCAAGGACATTTTTTATCGCTGCTTCAGCACCAGAAATAGCACCGCGGTATTCAACAGTGAAAGACTGCGGGTCGAAAAGGAGTACTTCTCCAATATATGCAATACCAAGGGCTTCTGAGATGACTCTAGCATTGTCCATGAGGACCGGAGTTTCAACTCCATACTCTGCAACCTGCGCTTGGACTTCCTCACGATTTTCTTTACCCAAAGGATTAATCATCATGAATTCGATGCCTTGGCCATCATATTCCGCTTTTAAAGCTTCAAATGCTGGCAATGCTGCTGCAGCACCCGCGTCGCCATTAGCCTGAACCAATAAGGCAATCGCTTGGTGATCGTCATACCAGCTCATGCTGTGATGAAAACCGTCTTGATCTAGAAGCGAAAAGTCGCCCACTCGATCAGCTGCACTGCTAATTGCTGGCATCAGTAATACTGACAAAACAGATATTTTTAAGATGTTCATTGATTTCAATGCCCTCTCCTTACAATAAATTATTACGTTTGTGTGACCTGAAAGTCCCACATGCTGCGGTTTTTCGCGCACTGGCGTTATACCCCGCTGTAACCGCGCTAATTTCGGCCCTATAACTCCCTAACCATACGAAGTATGCGCGTTTTGGTCAATCAATAAAGGAACTGTTCAGCCTATTAAATCGGCACACTACCCCACCTCAGAATTGCTTCTTTAGGCTTAGTCTTTTAATGATCTTTAGAGTTTGTCTGCTTGTTGCAACAGTTTTTTAAGCTGAGAGAATAAATTGGGGTTGGAAATAAGAATATCTTGCTCATAGAACTGTGGGTCGATATCTGGGGGAACTTCGCTGAAATGCCCGTATTCGGCTCCAGCCTCTTTAGCAATTAATTGAGCAGCAGCAAAGTCCCAAAGGCTGAGACTTTCGTAATAGCCATCCATGCGGCCAGCTGCCAACCAACAAATATCCAAAGCCGCAGATCCTAGGCGGCGGATGTCCGCACAGTTCGCTAAGATTACGTGCACTCTTTTTATCAACGGCTCGATAGCTGATTTGTCGTAAGGAAAACCCGTGGCGATTATGGCACGGCTTAAGTCTTGTTCTTTAGCCACTGCAATTGCTTTACCGTTAAGGGTTGCACCTTGTCCTTTTAGCGCACTAAACATTTCATCAGTGAACGGATTGAATACAACTCCCATAGTGATTTGTCCATCAAGTACCAATGCGATAGAAATTCCAGATTGAATATGTCCATGAGCATAATTGACTGTGCCATCGATAGGATCGACTATCCAAAGCGGAGCGCTTAAGTTTTTTATTGCACCTAAATCCGGAGAAGATTCTTCAGATAAAATCAGATGCTCTGGATATTGTTTGCTAATTCGATTGCGGATTAATTCATCGGCTTGCAAATCAGCGTTTGTTACCAATTCATTGTCGGCCTTAAATTGATGACTAATATTTGCATCTTTTCGTAATTTCACAATCAGTTCACCCGCGTCTCGGGCGAGAGTGGAGGCGAATTTTAAGTAGTCATTCATGGATGCAGCTCTACCTATAGGTAATATTGATAATTAAGGTTGGAAATTTAAAATCGCATGTTGAAAGTAATTGCAGTCAACGGAACCGACGAAGGCAAGATTATAGAGGCGAGCGCTTTCGATTGCATAACACTCTTTTTTGGTCCGTTGATAAATGATGAGTTTTTACTACAGAGATTAGCCATAGAGTGTGCAAAGATGGTGTAAAGTATGCGCTCTTAGTGGGGTCACAATAGTGAGTCAGGGTCAAAAAATGAAAGTCTATGGTTGGGGAAGGTTTCCTGTAGTGGCCGCAGAATCGTTCGCGCCAGTCGATACGGCTACCCTGCAGGAAATCATCGCAGATAAACAGAATCGAGCGATTATTTGTCGCGGTGCCGGACGCAGTTACGGTGACAGTTCACTAGCAGAGACTATTGTCAGTAGTCGATTCTTGGATTCATTTGCTGAGTTCAATTCTGCGGAG
>CAWKZI010000253.1:0-4467 GCA_963854365.1 Gammaproteobacteria bacterium | reverse complement strand
GCCACCTCCGTCTGCGAAAGGGATACGTACAACTTCCCCAACTACTAATACTGCTATAGCAGCCACAACCACTGCGGCGATAGGCGCGATTTTATCTATATTCATGGTATTTCCTCTTTTATTATAATTTATATCTTCGGCGGTTTTTACAAATTGAACGCTCAATTTATAACGGGGGATGTATTAATTTATCCCTAAACTAATATTTACTCCCTTTAAACATAGCTGTCCATAACAATTAAAACTTTAATACAAATTAAGAGATTATTGCTTGGGCCTGCTTGAAAAGGGCATTTGGAAATGTAGCTAGTTTCAATTAAATATTAAAAAATAGCTGTAGCTCGAGCCGAATAAAAGTTGTTTGCAAACAATGGGCTGAAGAAAGAAACGATAATAATCAGTCACGCATTACTTTTAGAAACGACCTTTGCGGGGTAAAAGAAGTAGAGTAAGTGCTAAGAATACTCAGTAAGGGTATGACTAGATAAATGCCAACGATCATTAACCGATATTCGGATTAAACCGAAGGTCAAGCCAAGTCGCTAAATAAATCGATTTGAAAGAAGCCATAGACTAATCAGAGCACGATACCTAGGCCAATCAGAGAAATTCTTAGCAATTCCATTGTTTCCCCCTTGTTTTGGCTAGTTTAAAAGAGGTATTCAAGGGGCTTTTTTTTGATTCAAGAAGCTATTCAAATCGCGATTGCTAGACTTTAAAAACGGCGTAAAAGCACAATGGAATATTGATCGCTATTATAATCTCCCCATGTAACTCCATAGGTTAGTTGAGCGCTCAGATTATTCGAAAAATTTCGCCCCAAACCAATAGAATAAAGGTTGGATTCCCAGCTTATATCATTCGTATTTCGGTATCGATATGAGTTATCTAAATAGAAGGTGTTGGTAATGTTATATTTTGACCCAATTGTCATCGTATAATAATCTACGTTAGCCTGTGAAGAGCTATAAGATCGTAAACCCTTGCTAATAAAAGCGTATGGGGAAAATTTAGAATTTGGCAAAACTGTAGAATAACCAATAATTGCTTCATATCTTTTTTCATCCGCAATCTTTTGAAAATCCACATAACCAAGCTGCACAACTCCGCCTACAGTTAAACCATTATCAAATCTATAGAGGCCTTTAATCATATAAAGGTCAACATTAAAAGTGTCGTTAATTCTTTCCAGTCCTATCCCTGGTCCAAGCGTTAACGCTCCAGAGTAGCTATTGATTGGAAGCAAAAAAAAGGCAAAGAATAAGGTTAATCTTTTCATCAAAATTTTCACTCTTCATTTTAGAGAAATCAGCCATAAAAAATCACCACAGCTTTTCTTTTTATTTAAAAGATAATGGCAAATAGATTAGCATTGGTAGCTATGGTTTACGAATCAATTATTTGAAAAAATAATGAATTAAGTTGCCTCTTATGTAGCCTAATTTTTGTAATGTATATTTAATAAAGTATTCACCAAATTAGTAGTTCTTTTGCTTATCATATTTAATGATATATTTTTCGCGCTAGCTTTTAATTTTAAAATTTAATCTTTTAACTATTCACGATAGAGGGATCAGTATATTAGAAGAATTACTGATTTTAGAATAGTTTATGTGCCTAATATATTCCTCGCTATACTAATGACTAATTAGTCGCACAGGTAAATTTGAAGGCCGAAAGTGATATAGGTATTTATGGCGAGGCCGAGTGTATTTTAGCTTTTACATGTAATTGTGAAACATTTGACGCTTCAAGTGGCGGGCTTAGTTTTCGCGGTTAAGGGTTCAACCCAGATGGCAAAAAACAGTCAGTTTTTAGAAAGTTGTTTAGAGCTGTGAGGATTTATGTCTGGGAGATGGGAGTGACTGGAAAAGATAGTCGAGAGAGGGACCTAAAGCCAGTTAGTCAGATAACTTTAGACATTTTGGTGCATAAAGGTTCTGTTTTCATCTATGGCCATCGACTAATCGAGGCAAGTAAAGAGCATGCGTTCTAGATAGAGCCCAAATTAAATAAGAGGGTCTATTGTTGTGGGATGTAATAGATTGCTAAAGTTTTATATATTACGTTATCCTTGGGCGACCATGTCCGGATGTCCGGAGTTGTCTTGGCTAGCAGGGAAAATAAAAATGGATGTTACTGCAGTAAATAAGGTTATAGCTTTAGTTTTCTTAACGACTTTAAATTATGCTAATGCTCAAAATATTGTTTCAGATCAAACCCGCTATTTTGAATTGAATGCTGAAATACTTAATGAGCTCTGTTTGGATTACGCTGGAAAGCAATACAAAGGTCAGTTTGCCTTAGGAAATAATTCGGGTGTTTATGCGTTAAAAGTAATTAGTGCTGCCGAGTTACCTGCGGGATCAAACGCAGACACTTATTCTTCGGGTTCTTATAACCCCGAAAAAAATTGCGTTAGGCTACCTGAAAGTACCCGCAGCATACACTATAACATTACGTCATTAGTATTGGCTGAAGGTAAAGGGTTCTTTCCGACCAAGCCTCTGAGTGAGTTAGTAGATTTTTGGTCATTGAAAACAAATCCGAGCGGTGTGGCCCAATAGCTTACAGTTACGATTAGACATACCATATGAGCATTGTGGGTTATTCGTTACTTCTGTTGCGTTAAATTAATCATCGATCGCTTTCACGGCCGTTTTCTAGGTATGTATTTCTACTGTGTCAAAGAGCAGTACATAAGTATCTTGCTGACTTATCAGCAACGAACTATAAAACAGGAAACCCAATGACGAGAGCGATTATAGTAGGAGCAAATAGCGGTATTGCTCGGGCCATCATCGAACAGTTATTGAATGGCGATGTGGTCGAACACGTTACTGCGATAAGCAGAAGTTCAAACTTTGACCTGCAATCTAGGTTTGCATCTAGGATGCAATGGATACGTTGTAACTATTCTGAAGCATCGATAAAAACTGTGTGTGCAAATCTTGCAAGCGATACTAACGAATTCTCTCATGTAATTATTTGCAATGGAGTGCTGCATACAGGGCAGCTAGGTCCGGAAAAACGCTTTGAAGATATAACAGCAGCGAAGCTAGAGACAGTCTTGCAAGCCAATACCATCATTCCAATGCTCTGGCTGGCAAGCCTATTGCCTGCACTAAAAGGTGCGCTCAACTGTTCAGTGGCGATTTTCAGTGCACGGGTTGGCAGTATCACAGACAATAGATCTGGCGGTTGGTATTCCTATCGCGCATCCAAATCGGCACTGAATATGCTCATAAAGACAGCAAGTATTGAGTACCAGCGCCGAGCCAGTAATGTAAAGCTTCTTGCGTTTCATCCTGGAACTACAGACACAGAGCTATCGAAGCCTTTTCAGGGCCCTGTGCCAGAAGGGAAGCTGTTCACACCCGATTTCGTTGCGAGCTCGCTGCTAGAAATTATGGGGAATCTAGATCGTGACAGCGGCGCGGAGTTTCTAGATTGGGCCGGAAAGCCCGTACCTTGGTGACAAACTACTCCAAGCTGCTCTCGGGTTAGATTGGCTTCTTCAGTGCTCAATCTCAACTTATTCCATAGTGTGCTCGTTTCTAGTAACGAGCACCAAATTCATGTTGAGCCAGAGAAATGATGCAGAGATTCAAGAGAACTTGAGCAGGACCCTAGTATGGGAAAACCTCATCTGGACATGACGCCACGATGCCACCGATACAGAGCGTGGAACGTGCGCTCAACACAATTTTTGAGACATTCAAAAATCTGTTCAAGACCGTCTCCTACGCAGAAAATCTGGCTGTCATACTTTGATCTGCGTATCGCCCTTTCTTAAAATTACAAATTGCTCCCCTCTCGATGCCTAATCATTCGTTGGTAGGATTTGGACCCTTTACTTGAGAGGGGTCTGCACTGGCGGAAAGGAATTCACGCACCGATAAATACAATCCTGTAATCATCAGGCCAAAAACAACGATCGCGATATAAAATAATGCCATAGAATTCATGACGCTGATCCTCTTATCGCCATAAGTTTAAAATAAATCCCAAAACACAAAATCGAAGGTACCCAAACAGCTGTAAAGAGCCCTTCTTCCTGTTGACCTGTGAACCAAAGATAGCTTGAGACGGCAAAAGAAACTGCCACAGCTAAAAGTATAAAAACATCCGATTTTTTGAACATGCTTTTTCTCCAATTATTCTTCGTAAAAACCAATCGCAGCAAGCAAGCAGCCAGCTACAGCAATGCCTGCTAGAATTCTCACTCCGCTGTGACCTAAAACTGCAAATGAATTAAGTTCAAAAACTCCAAAAAACGTACCTGCGAAGAGTATGCCCGAGAGCATTAGTAGAATGACCCCAACATATACAAATGCCTTCTGGGTCCCGGTAAGATTTTCTGTGTGAAGAGTTTTCATTATGTTTCTATCATTTGCATCGAATAAAGATATACGCGCAGTCTGGCGAAATGGATCTATACCATCTAAAAAAAGCTAGCCGAGTTAG
>CAWKZI010000252.1:0-4468 GCA_963854365.1 Gammaproteobacteria bacterium | reverse complement strand
GATCAGTAGCAGTCGCATAGCCCTGACTAGCAGCAGCACGCATAACTAGCTTATTGCTGACAATTGACGGAACCATTTCACTGTATGCAAATAAACAATCTTTTACAGTTTTCAAGAGATCAAATAATGGTTCCTTATCTTCTTGATTATCTTTGTTGTATGCGAGCGGTTGAGACTTCATTAAACTAAGTAAAGAAATTAGATGGCCATAGACTCGGCCAGTCTTCCCTCGTACTAATTCTGGCACATCAGGGTTTTTCTTTTGTGGCATTATTGAAGAGCCAGTACAGAACCTGTCAGGCAGTTCAATAAAATTAAATTGTACTGAAGTCCATAACACTATTTCTTCAGAGAATCTGGACAGGTGTGTCATTAAAATACTGGCGCAGGCAGCTAGTTCAATTGCGAAATCCCTATCACTAACTGAATCGAGGGAGTTTGCTGTGGGTCCGTCGAACCCTAACAAATTGGCTGTGAATTCACGGTCAATAGGATAGCTAGTGCCGGAAAGGGCGGCTGCACCGAGCGGAGACAGGTTCAGTCTCTTACGACAATCAAATAATCGAGAGTAGTCTCTTTCCAACATTTCATTCCAGGCCATCAGGTGATGACCAAAAGTGACCGGTTGTGCAATTTGCAAATGAGTGAAGCCAGGCATAATGGTATTGGCTTCTTGATCAGCCAAATTTATCAATTCGTTTTGCAGTTTGCTAATTAATTTACCTACACTATCGATTTCACTGCGCACATAAAGTCGAATGTCAGTTGCTACTTGATCGTTTCTAGATCGACCAGTGTGCAGTTTTTTGCCCACATCTCCAATAAGATCTGTAAGTGCAGCCTCGATGTTCATATGCACATCTTCTAACTCAACAGACCAATTAAAATTCCCAGCACTTATTGATTGTCGAATGCTTTCCAGCCCAGTCACAATCTGGTCTAGCTCCTTGGTAGTAAGAATGCCTACTTTGTTAAGCATTTTTGCATGAGCAAGTGAACCATCAATATCTTCGTGATAGAGATTTTGATCAAAATCGACAGATGCGGTGAAGTACTCCACGAATGCATCCGTAGTTTCACTAAACCTTCCGCCCCAGGGCTTTGCTGTTTGTCTTTTATCTTTCTCGTCACTCATATCATTGCCACTTAAGCTTGGGACTAGCGCGGTTAAGCAGTCCATCGCCATTTTGGGCAGCGATTATAACAGGATAGGTCGAAGCTTTATAACTCCATAATCGGCTCAAGTAGCTGCTGGAAACCCTAACCCTTAGTATTACAGGAGCAGCGGGTATCGGACAAAAGGCACTATTTGCCGTAAAATGGCTCCAGTTACTGAATTTCATGTGATTGAGCGTCTTAGGATGTGATCGATCATCTTCAGATGAAGTTAAATAGACGAACTAACTCTTATGCGAAGACAGCTCTATGAGGAGATATCTCGATTAAAGTGATTAGAATTGCGACACGAAAAAGCCCTCTAGCCCTCTGGCAAGCCAACTATGTCAAAAGCGAGTTGGAGAAAGTGCATACAGGCATTCAAGTAGATTTAGTGCCCATGACTACGCGCGGCGATCAAATTCTTGATTCACCACTGGCAAAGGTTGGAGGTAAAGGCCTTTTCGTAAAAGAACTTGAGAAGGCTTTGTTAAATGAAGAAGCAGATATTGCCGTTCATTCTATGAAGGATGTACCCATGGAATTTCCGCCAGGTCTCGGAATCAAGATTATCTGTGAACGTGAAGACCCAGCTGATGCTTTCGTTTCCAATAATTACGCATCTCTTAACGAATTACCTGAAGGTTCGAAAGTAGGAACATCAAGTTTTCGGCGACAATGTCAGCTTAAGCTTTTACGGCCAGATATAGTCATTGTTGATCTTCGTGGCAATGTAGGGACAAGGTTAAGCAAACTGGATGGTGGAGAATATGATGCAATTATATTGGCTGCCGCAGGATTAATACGACTCGAGTTGGCTGAGCGAATTAGCCAGAGGATTGCGTACACCGATTCTTTACCTGCAGGCGGACAAGGAGCAGTCGGCATTGAATGCCGAACAGAAGATATAGATACCATGCAGCTAATTGATTGTCTGCATCATCAAAATACTGCGACAAGAGTGTTAGCGGAGAGAGCAGTAAATTCGAGGTTGCAAGGTGGGTGTCAGGTGCCCATTGCAAGCTTTGCGGAATTAGTTAATGGTGCGATTCATTTGCGTGCACTAGTCGGGAATCTAGAGGGTACTCATGTTATTCGTAGTGAGTTAACAGGCGATTCACATCAAGCTGAGCAAATAGGACTAAGTGTGGCTGAAGATTTGTTATCACAAGGCGCCAAAGAAATTCTTGCAGAGCTTGCTGACTAGAAAAATGACGCGAAAATCACTCTCTGCTTATAAAGTTTTGGTTACTCGGCCTGTAGCTCAACAAAAGGCTTTAGTTGAAGCTATAGAAGTGCAGGGTGGAAGTGCGTTTAGTTTCCCATTGATTCGGATTGATCCTATTAATGAAACTACACAAATACGAATTCTTAAAAATCAGATCCAACAACTTGATAATTACCATGTTCTAATTTTCATTAGCACCAATGCTGTTCAGCAGGGTGCGCAATGGGTTCATAACTATTGGCCACAATTTCCTGTTAGCATCGCAATTATTGCTGCTGGTCCGACAACTGCAGAACTAGTGAAGGCTGAATTTAATTGCCAAGTGATACACTCAGAAAATGGTATGACTAGCGAGGATTTGTTGACTCTAGATGAGCTTAATGAAGAGCAAGTCAAAGGTAAAAAAATTGGCATTTTTCGTGGAATCGGCGGAAGGGAATTGCTCGCCAGCACATTGACTGGCCGTGGCGCATCGGTCGATTATCTGGAGGTATACAGTAGGTCAGCGGTTAAATATAGAGCTTCTGAATTAATGGAATTGATTAGGCAGAAGAATATCAATGTTCTTAGTATTACCAGCGGAGAATCTCTCAATCTGATAGTTCAACAACTCGGAGATAACAAAGCAGAATTTAGTCTGTTACCATTGTTAGTACCTTCGCAGCGTATAGCAAACCAAGCTAAAGAAAACGGATTTCAGCAGGTCATCAATGCTAATGGCGCGGGCGAGTCATCCTTCATTGCAGCGCTTGAGTCATTAGCTGACATGCTTGAGTAATAACTGTGAACTTTCTGAGGTTGAGGTAAATATTAAGTGGCAGAAGAATCTGAAACACCAAAGATACTAGAAGAACTGTCGAAGAGTAATGCGGCAAAACCTGTCTCGCGAACCAGTAGAAAACAGAAAAATGCCCGCCGTAGGGTAGCAATTATTGTAATCTTATTCGTTTCATTACTGGTTGGAGTTTTATTTCTCGGCTACCAACAGCAATCTCTAACCTCACGTCTCGCAATTTTGTCAGATGAAAATCAACAGTTAACACAATCCCTTTCTGCGCAAAGCGGTCAACTGATTCAATTGCGAGAAAATCTACTGGCATTGCCAGAACCAGTTGCGCTAGATGACTCTGTTTTACGAGAATTGCAAGATTCACTCGGCGCGGAAATCCAACGACTTCGCCAACAACTGGCAGACTTGGAGATAGAGGCGGTTACCGCAGTAAGTGAGCCTAGATTTGGTTTGAAGGTGCAAGAAGCTGGTTATCTATTACGTATGGCCAATCAAAAACTTCAATTAGAAGCAGATCCGACGTCTGCTATCATGTTGTTAGAGCAAGCTGACACAGTGTTGTCCGGATCCGAAAATAGTAACGTCTTCGCTGCCCGACAATCTATTGCTGCTGATTTAGAGCGACTCGAAAATATCAAGCAAGTAGATAGAGAAGAAATATTTAATCGATTAGGTAATTTAGCGACCCAGGCAGAAACAGTCGATCTAATTGGTTCGATGCGGGAAAACTTTTCTAATCGCCGTGCTAGCGAGTATCAACCAGGTGACATTAAGACGAACACCGATGGCTTCATTGGTCAGAGTCTGCAATTTCTCAGATCGGTTTTTATATGGCAGAAATGGGAAGAAACTACAGTAGCGATGTTGGCTCCCGGTCAGGATTCGCTTATTAAGCAGAATCTACGTCTTTTCTTTGAGCAATCTCAGCTGGCGATGCTAATGCGTGATGTGAAGCTTTATCAACGCAGCCTTAGACAGAGCCTCGCTTGGTTGCAACGATATGCCGTGATTGATTCTGAATCTAGCCAGAATATTGTTACCGATATCAGCGAGCTTTCGATGATTAATATTAAACCCGATTTTCCTGATCTCGGGCAAACTCTAGAACTGGTAAATCAAATAAAGTGAGCAAAAAGTAAGAAAGCTTATGATTAAGTTATTCATTTATAGTTTGATCGTCATCGTGTTAGCTCTGGCCGTTACCCTTTATTTAGGTTTTCCTGGCGATCCAGGTTATCTTCTACTCGCTTTCGGAAGTTACACCTTCGAGACCAGTTTGTTTGCATTACTGATTG
>CAWKZI010000251.1:0-4483 GCA_963854365.1 Gammaproteobacteria bacterium | reverse complement strand
AATGAAAAGAGTTATTGGGCAGCAACTTATCGTGAATTTCTAGATAGTAAGCCAACTCCGACACTGGCGGTTCACTACATCAACAAAGATGTCCTTGCTTATTTAGCAACCATGAAGAAATAGATCCGATAGTGTGATGCTGCAGGAATTCAGTTTCATTATGATCAAGAAATTAGTAGCCATTTTCCTAATTTTTTGCTGCGGTGGTATTAGTTATGCTCAGGATTCCAATGTATCGGATTCTGTCAGAGCCATGATTGAGCGCAGTCAGGCTGCCAACCAAATTGAACAGACAGCTCGAATGCAAATGAATGTCCAGTTTGGGGATTTTTTGAGTGCTCTGGAAGGGGGCGCAGCAAAAAGATCTCGCGTCGAAGCAATATTTATTGAAGTGTTAGGTGAGCGCGCCGAATTAAGCGGCCGAGTAACCTTAGGCCGGGCCAATGAGAATGAGTTGGAAACTGTAAGTACTTATCAATATCTTCGAGATAGGGTCGCACCTAGTTTAAGTGATAGCGAGTTGGCGTTGCTGGACAGTCGCACAGATGGCCCGTCGGATGATCAGCTCAAGCGCGACTACTCAGAAGAGCTCTCCCGTTCAGCCCCGATCTCAATGAAGTCAGTCGCGAATTGGTACTCAACGTATTGATCAATTACGTGCGCGTTGGCTCTAGTTCTGTATCTGACTCAAGTAGTTTTAGTGTTGATGATCTGGTAAATCAGCAAAGTCGATCTATTATGGAGGCTAGAGAAGAGTTAAAGTCTCAATTCAGTGGCGATGATTTACGGCAGATTAATACATTCTTGAATCGCTTAAAATCGAATCTTTTTATGAATCGCTCTATGCCTGATACGTTACGATAACTAGTTTTTATTGTTTCTGATTCTTGCTTTCTTACATTCCCAGGTGTTATTGCAATGAGTGCGTTTAGGCGGTCTCGGATTGTGATCGAATAACTATTAGTGAGAATATTTGAAATTACTTTCACATAATTATTTAAGAGTCACTAGGGATAGTGGCAGAGAATACTTCCAGTGAGCTGCTTTTATTAAGGACAATTAAAGTGAGAGCGGAAACTCACTACTGTAGATGCCACCTAAAAGCTCTGCAACTTCTCTAGTGAAATGTTGTATATGTATTGATCGAATAGCCGCCCAATATAAATTGATCTCATTCGTTATTTCTGAGAACTCAGCGCTGTCTCCAGCATTAACCGCGATCTCATAGTCGGGTATGCGAATTAATAATCTTCGTCGCAGAGTTATAATTTCTTTTTGCAATCTTTGGGGAAGCAAACTGTAGTAAGTATTGAGAACTGAATCTTTATCACTGAATACACCTAAAGAATCGATTTTACCGATTAGACCGCCCTTGATAGAGAGCAAAGTAAACTCTTCTTCAGCGGCGTTTATAGAAAGAGAGAGTAAACTCACAAATGTAATTGCTGCTGTTAGAAATAGATGTTTTATCCTTACAGTTAACACGGCTATTGAATCCAGAATTCTTTTATTTAATAAGTCTATTTTTACTTTTCTGGGGTCGGTGCAGGGCCTAAGTTTTCAAACATCTTCCAGCCTTCCGGCACTTGAATCAAACCATTGCGAGATTCATAGTCCGCGTAGAGCGCCAGCATTTCCTGAAATATTTCTGGAAATTGGTTCGATAGATCGTTGAGCTCGGCGGGGTCTTTATCAAGGTCGTATAGCCCCCAAGTGAAATCTCCATAAGGCTCCATCAATCTTAAAATCTTCCAATTCGCACTAATAAAAGCGTTATGCCCAAAAAGTTCGAAACCATTGCCAGTTCCGAGAGGATAGATAGTTTCCTCTTCGCTCCTAAGGTAGGGCAAAACAGACCGGCCATCTATGCCGTGCACTGATCTCCCTTGAAATTCTGCTCCAGGATGAGAGGCTCCTGCCAGTTCAAGGATAGTTGGCGTGATATCTACAACACTCGAAAACTCAGAGACCACTCGATTTTGCGGCAGGGAGTTTGGATAACTAATAATAAGTGGCGAATTAATACCCCCTTGGGCTATAACCGTCTTATGAAATCTATGAGCGGCCGCTCCGACATGGGCCCAAGGCTTGCCATAATATATAAAGCTTCCTTCGTTACCTAAATTTTCATAGCTATTGTCAAAAGTTTCAGCAATCCAATCTGTGACTGATGGAACGGTGCGCTCTGACGCGAAATCGTTTGATTCAGGGCCATTGTCCGATAGGAAAATGAAAACTGTATTGTCATACTCATCAATCGATTTTAGATAAGCAATAAGTTCGCCGATATTCTGGTCAATGCTATCGACCATTGCCGCATAGACGGCCATTTTTTTTGCCTGATATCTCTGTTCTTCTGTGTCCAGATCTTCCCAGGCCAACACACCATCTAATCTTTCGGCCATCAATGCTTGTTGATCAATAAGTCCTAGCATTTTAAGAGATTCATGCCGTTGCTTTCGAATGACGTCCCATCCGTCTTGATAGCGCTCTACATATTTCTCAATAAGATCGCTAGGTGCATGTAATGGGAAATGCGGTGCACTAAAAGCTAAGTAGCCAAAGAAAGGGTTCTTGGTTGCTCGTCCATCCTCAATATATTGAATCATTTCTGAGGTATAGAAATCGCTGCTATAGAAATCTTCTGATAATTCTGCTGGCTCAGCATTCCGATAATAGTCTACTAAAGTTCTCTGTGGTGCATAGCCAGTATTATTAAAGTGGCTCCCGGCACCTTGTAATAAAGTAAATGAACGATCAAAGCCTCGATCGCTAGGTAGAGACGAGCTACCTAGGTGCCATTTTCCTGTCATATATGTATTGAAGCCAGAAGTCTTGAGCATATTCGCGATAGTGACAACTTGATTGTTTAGGTAACCCTCATAGCCCGGTTGGCCTCTTTGCTCGGTGGCAAGATATTCCCCCATCGAGCCATAACCATTTTTGTGTTGATCTACTCCTGTTAATAGCATAGCGCGTGATGGGGAACACATAGCACTAGTATGGAACCTCGTGAACATAACTCCCTGTTTCGCTAGCAGGTCTATGTTAGGCGTCTCAATTTCACTGCCGTAAGCACCGAGATCCGAGTAGGCCAGGTCATCTGCAAGAATTAGCATGATATTGGGCGTACCTTGATCAGCAGTCTTAACTGCTTCCATAGCTTGTTCGCTGCATCCAGTAATAATAGCAACTATGGTAGTTAGTAAAATGGTCAGTGAAAGTTTTGAAATCATAACTCGATGCTCTTGACGGGGTTTTCTTCTGTACCCGAGTAGTCTCTCATTGCAGCTAACGCTATACCAGTTCAATCTTTCACAAAGAGGCAGGATAACAATATTTCAGCAAAAACTAAGATTACTGATAGACGTTACTTGTTGCTCTGGCTTGTTGTCGATAGGATGGCGCAACTCTAGAGTACTTGTAAAGAAATGTTGGATATTCGGATTCGTTCAGAGGAGAACAGACGATGAATTTTATAAAAAGCCGCCTTGGCTTAATGATGTTCTTTCAGTACGCGGTCTGGGGCGTTTGGCTTGGAGTATTGGCAACCTATCTACAATCTCCAGTGTCTGAAGGTGGCTTGGGATTCACTTCGGGTCAGGTTGGATGGATTTTAGGATTAGCAGGTTCTATCGGTGCGGTATGCGCGCCGTTTATTGCAGGACAATTTGCAGATCGTTATTTTTCCACTGAGAAATTTCTTGCTGTTTTGTTAGTGCTGGGTGGCGCAGTCAAAATTATCACCTCTTATCAGACATCTTTTAGTGTTTGGCTAATTTTATCCATTGTCTATAGCATTCTTTACATGCCTACGCTTTCGCTCACGAATTCAATGGCATTCTCGCATCTAGATAACCCTGATAAAGATTGGCCACGGATTCGCGTATTAGGCACTGTTGGTTGGATTGCTGCAGGTTGGATATTTCCAATGGTTTGGCTGCAATCGGATTTGCAGTTTCAAATATTGCCGCCGTTTTTTGTTGGCACTGAAGTAGTAGATGCAACAGCTCGATTGGGTGATACGCTGATTGTCTCCGGTGTGCTTTCAATAATGTACGCCGGGTTTTGTTTATTCCTGCCAAATACTCCACCAAAGAAAGATGGCGTGGAAAAATTGGCGTTCAAGAAAGCTTTCGCACTATTACAACATCGATCTTTTGCCATACTGATTTTGGCGAGCCTGCCAATTTCTGTTATTCACCAAGTTTATTTCATGCAGACTGGCCCGTTCTTTGAGAATCAGTTGGGTATGTTGGTGACTTATATCATGCCAGCAATGACTGTTGGGCAGTTTGCCGAGATAGTTTTTCTCGCTATGTTGGGGATGTTTCTTGTCAGGCTGGGTTTTCGTTGGACGATTGCCCTTGGCGGCCTGGCATATTTTATTCGGTATGCAATTTGGGGACTGATTAGCATGCAAGAAGCATCAGGACCCTCTGTAGATGCGGCTGGCCAAATGGTTTGGAACATGCCTTTGATG
>CAWKZI010000250.1:0-4489 GCA_963854365.1 Gammaproteobacteria bacterium | reverse complement strand
TATATGGTCACCCACAGCAAGTCGTCGAATACCCAGTTCACCATCATTATCCTCAATTAGCAATAATGAAAAATCTGTGGTACCACCACCTACATCCACCACCAGTACAACATCCCCTACCTTTACATACTCTTTCCAGTCATCGCCCATTTTTTGAATCCAATGGTAGAAAGCAGCTTGAGGTTCTTCAAGCAGGGTTAGTTTTTCAAAATCACTCAGTCTGGCAGCTTCTGCGGTAAGTTCACGAGCGGAAGGATCAAAAGAGGCCGGAATGGTAAGCGTGATTTCTTGTTGATATAAGGGGTATTCTTGAAAAGCATGATTCCAAGCATTACGGATATGCTCAAGATAATAAATAGTTGCCTGTAAAGGGGAAAATGCTTCAATATCTTCAGCAGGTATTTGCGGCAAAATACCTGAACGCTTATCGATATTTTCTTGGCACAACCAACTTTTAGCACTAGAAACGATCCGGTTGGAGGTGGTGGTGCCTTTTTCTCTGGCATATTCACCTGTAATAATAAAATCATCTTGTTGCCAAGGAAGTGAGATATCATCAATGCTCATTTCATCATGGTGAGGGAGATAGATAAAAGAAGGAAGTAGGTGAAGATCCTCTACCTGCCCAGGAGAAGCAACTTGTGGGATTAAAAAAGTATGGATAATCGCTTTTTCACCTTTCTTTATTTCTAACTCACTATAGTTGATTGCGCAATGGGTGGTACCTAAATCAATGCCCACAGAAAATTTGGCTTTACCAAACTCGATCATAGTTCTACCTCCGCAGGCGCGATAATAAGGGAGCTTTGTGTATCCGTTGATTGTGGCAAATTAATCTGGGTTATTTTCCATCCACGATGGATAAGTTTTCCTTTAAATGGTGGGATTCCTGAAATATTTCCAGTGAGTTTAATTTCTTTGGCATTAAACCCATCTTCAAGGGTAACTATTGAGTCTTCTTGTTGGGTGTGTAAAGGTTCAATTGTTATGTACTCTTTAAATACTTTTTGACATCCTTGATGAACTACTCTTGCACCGGCACCGATTTCTTCATCACTGTAATGATCAATATTTTCATAGATGAAGTCGATGAGGCGTGCATGCTTTTGAAGGAGCATTAAGGTTTGTTTTGTCGATTCATTTTCTGCTTCTTTTTGGGCAGAAACAGGGGTTGTTTTGGTTGGGGAATCGACGTGTTCAATTGGCGGTTTTGGTAGTTTAACGGTGCCGGAAAAAAGTGTTTTTAGTCTTTGAGAAAAAGAGAGTTTTACATTCATCATTTTGTGATCATAAGTGATACTTTCTTACAGTGTACTATAGATGATACATGGATGTATTGTAAATTATTTTGGCATGAGTGTTGGTTGAGGTATTCTCAATGGGGGGATTGTTATCGTGGTGGATGTAAGAAATATCCTTAAATATATTAAGCTTGCTAAAACTTAGTTGGAAAAAACATTTATTGATCATGATGAGGAAGGAATTCCCAGAGCTAAATGAGATGCTTGATGTAGAAGAATTTCAATAATTCAACGTTCAGTATTTAGGGTATTATTTAACTAGAACTTTAAGTACGTTTGACTATCTCCAACTTCCCATTTATTTCGCTGCGAGACAGGAGAGGCGAAGCCGAGGTCGAGTAGTCCTCAGAAGGGCTGCCTTTCGGCTCCATTGAGAGATTGTGCGTAGCGCTTCGACCTTTGGAAGCTGGAAGGTATTTCCCAGCCCGTAGAGCCATATACGCAGTACTGGCTTTCAAAAACGAGACTGTAGGCTTGTTTTTTGGAAGATCGGTACGGAGGTGGGCGTCTGGGGCAAAACCATCTGCGAGGGTAGTGATTCGATTTTGGCAGGAGCCAAAATCTTCTATGAACGACCGAGCAACACGCATGTTTTGGTGTGGGTAAATGACATTAATGCCTGAAGCAAGCTCACTGGTGATGGTATAACCAAGGTTACTTAATGCTTTGGAAAAATATTGTGCATTTGATTTACCATAAGGGCTAAAGTTACGGGTGCCAACAATACTGATTTGTCGGGTGTCAAGTAGGTCGATATTTCCAATGCCATATAATATCATTGGTGGTTGTGGAATATTGCGTAAGCATTCAGGATAAATTTGACTATCGTCGGTGACAATATGATGATTGGAAGAGCGAGACAACCAGTCAACGGGTTGATCGTAATAGCAGTCATCATGATTTTCTAGGTATTCAATGGCTTTTGAAGGAAGCTTGAAATGAAATTGAGTTAGCCTTGGTGATTGGATAATGCTTTTGAGTGTCAATTGAGAATTCAAAATTTTTAAAAATCTTTTGGGCCTAATACTTGGTGTTTGGTTGAGGATAATCCAGTTTTTTAAATCATTCGTATTCATGTGTTGATGCAATAATTCCATTTGTGATTTCTTCTTGTGAATCTAAAATAAGCGCAATGCTCATGCTACTACTAACACGGTATATAACTGCACGACCAATGAGATGCCCAGGGAGTTCTATCGTTTTCTTTGTATTTGGATCAACAGATTTAGTGGGCTCGGTTTTAAGATAAAGCAATGTTCCAAGCTTCACATTTTGATTCCGACCGATATTGAGTGCCACACTGTGGCTTTCGCCTGTCTGCATTTGATCCTGTGTGCTGGCAATCACTTCTCCAGAAACAGGGGTTTCCATATAATGCATTGTTTTTGGGAGTTGGGTATTAATTTCTTGTAGTGGAATGAGCCAATCCCCAGACATGATTTCAGACTGGACATTTATGATTTTTAAAATAGCAATGGACTTGTGGTTGCCCACTAACTTTGCCGTACCACTTGGGTGAACGATATAGCTTGATTGCGCTTCATGGTGCTCTAATTTTTGCGGCCGAGATAATATCATGTAATCACCGGCAACAAATTTATGTGGCATACCTTGTGTGGAATCGGCATAAACGATAGAACCTTCTGTCATTAGCATTCTACCGTTCTGGCTTTTAATAATTGTACCATGGTTTATCTTATCAGAGTCAACCAGATAAGTAGGAGTAAAAAAATTGCGAAAGGGTTTGGTGCTTAATCCCTCAGGATTTTTTTTGATGGCATTTAATTCTTGAGCTGGAAGTGAGATGGCTGCGACATAGTCGGTAGAAAGTTTATGCCCATCTTCTTGGGTCATTGGCATGCCGGGAGCATTGGGAGACTCCTCAATACTGGTCGCAAAGAGTGTGGTGCTACACAAAATATTAGCAAGTAACAGAACAGAGTATTTGTACATTAAACCTAAATCTCGTAGAATGTTTTCCTATTGAAACGCTAGTAAAAGTTAGCAAGAAGGTCAAGGAGATCCGTAAATGAAAATTATATCCGATAGCTTTGTGAAAATGGATTTTAAAATTCGCCTTAAAGATGGCACGATTGCAGAAGACTCCACTTTATACGGAAAACAATTTGAGTTTCAACTTGGACAAGAAATTTTTTCAGATAAGTTTGAGTCAGAAATGATTGGGCTGCAGTCAGGATCACATAAAAAAATCATGCTGACGGCAAAGGATGGCTTTGGAGAGAAGCATCCAGCGATGATTTACCAAATGCCCACATCTAGATTTCCAGAAGATATGGAGGTAGAGTTAGGCTCCATTATATCTTTTAGCCAACCAAATGGTACGGAGATGCCTGGAGTGATTACAGATGTGGAAACGAATGAAGTGACTGTTGACTTTAACCATCCTTTATCTGGTCAAGTCATTCTTATTGAAATTGATGTGAAAGATGTTTCAGATACAAGGTGGCATGTGTGAAAATCATATTAGCACAGCCAAGAGGCTTTTGTGCGGGCGTTAGCCGTGCAGTTGACGTGGTTGAACAGGTGCTTAGACTGGAAGGCAAAGATATCTATGTGCGGCATGAGGTGGTGCATAACCGCTTTGTTGTCAATCAGCTGAAGCAAAAAGGCGCTATTTTTGTGGATGAACTAGATGACGTGCCAGATGATGAAACCGTTATTTTTAGTGCGCATGGCGTTTCTCAATCTGTTAAAGTTGAAGCTGAAAAGCGAGGACTAAAAGTTTTTGATGCAACGTGCCCTTTGGTGACTAAGGTTCATATTCAAGTAAAGAGAGCCTCTGAACAAGCCAAAGAATGCATTCTAATTGGGCATAAGGGGCACCCTGAAGTGGAGGGAACGCTTGGACAATATCTGAATCCAAAAGGTCAAATCCATTTAGTGGAAACTGTTGAAGACGTTGAAACGTTACAGCTGGAAAACCCTGAAAACCTTACTTTTGTCACACAAACTACTTTGTCCATGGATGAAACCAAAGAGATTATCATAGCGTTAAGAATAAAATATCCAAGTATTGGAGCACCTAAAAAAGAAGACATTTGTTATGCGACTCAAAACCGCCAAAATGCTGTGCAGGAACTGGCAGCTCAAGTGGATATTGTTTTGGTGGTGGGCTCTGTCAATAGTTCAAATTCAAATCGTTTGCGTGAATTGGCTGAAAAATGTGG
>CAWKZI010000249.1:0-4495 GCA_963854365.1 Gammaproteobacteria bacterium | reverse complement strand
CTAAGATTTACCATGTTCAGATTAGATCTTGATGAAAACAATTCAATGGCCTATAGAGTTGGCGACGAAGTTCATAATATTGAAACAATCAAAGTTCAAGTAGAAACTGAAGACGGTATAATTGATCGTAACGTTTATATGACACATCTAGGCCCAGTTGTTACAAGCACGTCAACACCCTGGAATAATCGTCATGTTTATGTCATGCGTGATGTAAATTATGAAAACTATCGCTCAGGTGATCAATATATGGCGATTAACAAAGCTCAAAATGTTACCGAGCTACGTGATGCTTTGGCGGCCCATCAAGGAGCTGCATTCGTAAATACTATCGCAGCCGACATCGCGGGCGGAGCACTTTACGCCGACATGTCTGCTATACCTAATGTCTCTGCTGAATTAATTGATCGATGTGCCGTAGATACTGAGAATAATACTCGCACTATTACCCTTAACGGCTCTGACCCTTCGTGTAATTGGAAAGTAGACCCTGACGCAGCGTATCCTGGCTTGATGCCGCCGAATGAACAACCTAGTCTAATTACGAACACCTACGTTAGTAACAGTAATGATTCTTATTGGCTGTCTAACCCAGACCATAGATTGGAAGGATTCTCTCCAATTATAGGTAATGAGAGGAAGGTCAGATCGCTTCGTACCCGTGCGGGGCTAGCTTTTGTCGAAGAAATCTTGGACTCCGATCGTAAATTCTCACAAGAGATAGTGCAAAACCTTTTATTTAATCATCGACATCACGGCGCGGAAGTCTTTCTCGATGATATTCTGTCTGTATGCACTCAAAGTGCTAACCTCATTGACGCTTGCAACATCCTCGCTAATTGGGACCGCCGGCAGGACATCGATAGTGTCGGAGCTGTTATTTTTAATCGCTTTTGGGAAATCACAAGGGGCCTGCGTTCTCATTATGCAGAACCTTTCGATGTGAGCGACCCCGTGCACACCCCTCGGGGCTTAACCATTGATAATCCCGATACACAAAAGTTTATAGCCGATTCTCTAAACCAAGCGATATCTTCTCTTAATGATGCTGGCGTTCAATTAAATACTAAATGGGGAGATGCTCAGTTTGTTTTACGTAACAATGAAAAGATTGGAATTCCCGGGGGTGCCGGGGGACAGGGCATGTATAGTGTAATAACCTCACGATTTGACGCAGAAAAAGGTGGCTATAATCCGATTATGCATGGAAATAGTTACATTCAGACAGTGACATGGAATGAAGATTCCACGCCGAATGCTAAGGCTGTGCTCACGTATTCTCAATCGCCCGAACCAGACTCGGAATTTTATTCAGATTTAACTAACCTGTATTCTCAAAGTGAGTGGATTGATCTTCCATTTACGGATGAGGAAATTGAGTCTGACTTAACTAGACAAGAAATTCTAAGATTTTAATCTCTAACCCGAGACACGCATATTTCTTTATAGATACGTTGACTGAGGAACTCTTTTATCCCAAAGAGTTCAGTTCACTCTTCATCCCTACCGTATGACACCTCACAGGCACTAGCCATCCTACGAATGATTTCGCTCTATGAATGAAAAAGAAATTTTCTGGATTCCTGAATCACGAAACAAATTAACTGCTACAGTATTTTAACGATTAGTTATTCTGATTTGTTGTTATTAGTTAACTTAGGCCACAAAATCTTTCAGAATTAAATAACTTGAACTATATGCTTGTCGAGCCTCACTATTCTGAGTAGAAAATAAATGCTGTAGCAAAAGTTAAGGCAATCAAAAACTGAGACTACCTATTGGTAAATTATCGTAAGACAAATACCCTGACTCATAAGAAATTACTTTAAAATAATTAATTTACATTCTATACCTTGAAAATATCGCAAAAGCATTGTATACCCTTGTTTACTATTAAAATGATGCACACGACTCGCGATTTTTAATATTCCCTAAAAACAACATTTCTTGTATTTAAAATAGAGGACTCAATAATGTCAGAAAAAATCGATGATTTCCGCTTTGTTCACGTTTCCAACACTTACTCTCAAAATGCTGAAGGACAATTAGTCAGTCAAGTAAATTGGAAGTCTGAAAGTGATATGTCTGTTTATGGTGAGGTCTGGTCAACCCTTACTTTCTTGCAAAATTTTGAAACTCCAGATGCTGAAGGCGGCGAAGTAAGTTTTGCCGGCGAAGCATTTCACTCTGATGGCACTAAGACAATAGGTTTCCAAAAAGGTACGTGGAAAAAAGGGGGCGACCATATTTGGGAACTTGAGATGACTGGAAAAGATAGCCGTGAAGGCAATCTAAAGACGGTAAGCCGAATTTCTTTAGAGAACTTAATATGGGAAGGTTCTGTCTTTCGTGCATAATAACCAATCGACATAATGCGATTAAAAATCTATTTAACCCAGAAGAGATTCTAAGAAAATTCTCTTCTGGGTATAAATATGGAAAAAATACGAACTACCGTCCTATTCTGCGTTTCTACTCCTTCCGATCTTCACGCTTATCCCGCCTGGAGCCTTTACCTAGCCAAATCACTCCCTAAGATTTACTTACATATCCCGGTCGATATCTGAATAGACTGACCTTTGTATACTTATTTTACTAACTCAAATTAAGCATTGGCCATCAAGTGACGTTCTCGCAACAGCATAAACAGGGGCACCGTGCTCGCTGCAGCAATTAAAAACGTGAAAACAAAAATCGGGGCCCAGACCAAATATGACATCTTGAGACGGCCCGTCTCCACATAAGACCAAATAAGGAATGTTGTGACAACCACCGCAAGATCGTTAGTAAACGACGCGGATGCCGGGTTTGCATACAGACCTTCAAAATAACTCATCTCCATTGGCTGCAAATTAAAATACCAGGTAACAATAGCACCAATAATCGCGAGCAGGCCATAGACTATTTGTAACCCAGTAATTTTCATTCTCATCCCCAATTGTAATTAAATCTAAACTTTCCCAAAATTTACTGTGGAACAGTGGAATTCTAACTCAGTTCCGACACCTTAAAGATACAGTCGCATACTCAATAATTGGCACTCTCAGGTCTTCCGCCCTCTTCAGTCGAACCGGCGCTTCCTTGAATTATGGTGTCATGCTTGAATGCAATGAATAAATTACTCTAGAGCACAAAAGCTACTACATACTGAGAATATGGAATTTACTTTTCTGGGTTTAAAATCAACTTTTGTACGCGCCAATTGTTCATGTCAGCAACATAAAGAATATCTTCCTGTGAGCAGTCCAGTCCATGAACCCAATTAAATTGTCCGTCACGTCGACCAGACTTGCCCATCCAGCCAAGAATGGTGCCATCAGTACTAATTTTATAGATTCGCCCCGGTTCATTGTCTGCAACATACAAATATTGAGGCGTCGTATTCGAAATGCACATAGCCCATGGCTGAGTTTCTCTTACTTGGCGGTTGGGGCTTTTAGCAGAAAATGGTGGCTGATAGTCCGCTGGATAAGCTGCATCTAGAATTATTTGCCTAAGAAATACTCCTTCGGTGTCAAATACTTGAATGCGGCGGTTATTCCGATCAGCGACGTAGATATTATCATTTCGGTCAATCTGCATCGCGTGGGGTAAATTAAATTGTCCAATTTCTGAACCGAAAGAACCCCATTCCATAACAAAGTTACCATCATGATCGAATTTAGCCATACGTGAATTAACATAACCATCACTAACATAAATGTTTTTATTCTGGTCCCAAGCTACGTCTGTTGGGCCTCCAAAATACCCACCGGAAGACCGTGCTTCTTGCTGTGTCGCTAGCTCTACATCCCCGTGATAACCTTCTTCACGACGGCCAAGATTCATCATGACATAACCTTGGGGGTCAAATTGAATAACTGTGTTCGCACCTTTATCTACAACCCAAAGGTTGTCATCTTGATCAAATCGAACTTGGTGGGCATAGGCTATACCATAAACCCCCTTACCAATTTCTCGAAGGTATCGACCGTCTGAATCAAATTCCAATAATTGGGTTGTAGAGTTAGACCAAATCGGCCCCATATTTGCACTGCCAGGATGGTTTAAGACCACTATGTTGCCGAGAGAATTTACAGCAACACCGAGTATCTCGCCTAAGTTCATATCCGGAGAGTAACTTAAAAAATTGGGGACAGTTTCAAAGGGCAGTTCAGGTACAGTATTCTGAGCAAGTAATGGACTTGCTAAGCAGAAAATCAAGACAAGACGTATTAGTTTCATTATAAGGAACCTCTATCACTTACGTATTATTTTAAAGAGTGGCAAAAACCATAAATATCATTGATTGTCGACGAATAGATGTCAGGGAGTTCTTTTGGAAATACGCAGTCCCCTGCGTGACTAGTACCGTGCACTGTCCGGCCATTCGCTTGCACACCTGAAGAAAGTAATTTACGAAAATAGTTTAAACCCTCGTCTCTCAGAGGATCTAACTCATTCACAGAAATTACATGTGGTGGTAGGCCGACCAAATCTTCTTTTACAGCATGAT
>CAWKZI010000248.1:0-4521 GCA_963854365.1 Gammaproteobacteria bacterium | reverse complement strand
AGTTTCGTAGGCAGAACGGAGGCTCTCCCAATGGCAGATAAAAGCCGCGAAATAGATGACTAACTACACAACTCTCGGTGGGCGTGTGACATGCACCCAGTGTAACGCTAACTAGCAGACCCCACCCTCCACTTGTCCAAGTAGGTTCCATCGCACCCGTATACATACTTTATTGGACGTTCTGAAACAATGATTTGGTGCGGACGGGGAGACTTGAACTCCCACACCTTTCGATACTAGAACCTAAATCTAGCGCGTCTACCAATTCCGCCACGTCCGCACAGGTAGTTCGAGAGGTTGAAATCCTTCTCGAGAGGGCGCGTATTATACCTAAAAGAGATCGTTTGCCAAGATCATCTTCTGAGCTGTCACAAGAGCCAGCACAAGCGGTATACTTGCTTGCTACTAATATTCCTTTAAGCCCATAAAGTCAGGATTTTGTTATGTCACACCTTGAAGTTTCGCAATCGAATGGAATCGCTACTCTTACAATGAACCGGCCAGAGGCTCGAAATGCTTTGAGCATGGAAATGCGCACCCAACTCACCGATGCTCTGCATGACATAGAACAAGATTTATCTATTCGCTGTCTTGTATTGAAAGGTGCCGGCGATCATTTTATGGCTGGTGGTGATATTAAAGGAATGGGCGAAACAATTAAGAAATCCCCTAAAGAAATTCGTAAAGAGTTCATGCTACGACTCCACGATCTACACCCGATCATGTTCGCGATGCGGCGTATGCCAAAACCTATCATAGCAAGTTGCAGGGGTGCAGCAGCAGGGGCAGGAGTAAGCTTGGCTATTGCCTGTGATTTGGTAATCGCATCAGAAGATGCATTTTTTACTCTTGCCTACTGCAAGATTGGTACTAGCCCTGACGGCTCTTCTTCTTTCCATTTGCCTCGCGCGGTCGGTATCAAAAAAGCTATGGAAATTGCTTTGTTAGGAGATCGCTTTGGTGCACAGACAGCCAAAGACATTGGGATGATAAATTTTGTCGTTCCCGATAGTGAACTAGATGCTGAGACAGATAAATTGGCTAGTCGCTTAGCGGAAGGTCCTACTCACGTATATGGCAACACGAAAGCACTATTTTATCGATCACTTGAAAGTGAATTTGAATCTCAGCTACAAGCGGAGGCAGAGTATTTTTCCGACTGCGCATCTAGAGCTGATTTTCGAGAGGGCATTACTGCATTTATAGAGAAACGCACACCAAAATTTACAGGTAAATAAAACAGTGAAATTAGAAGCCGGCGCGGCGACAGTTTAATTGGAGTTAAAGACTAGTGCCTGGCGCATTTGTCGCTCGCTGCAGAATCTCGATGGTTTCTTGTAATCGAAAAAGAGATTCGTTGATCTGCAGCCGGTGAGCATTTACTGATTCTAAAGATTGTTC
Organism: Gammaproteobacteria bacterium; assembly: GCA_963854365.1. Lineage (GTDB taxonomy): Bacteria > Pseudomonadota > Gammaproteobacteria > Pseudomonadales > Pseudohongiellaceae > UBA9145. The sequence goes on along the minus strand of CAWKZI010000248.1, from coordinate 3,120 downwards.
GATATATTCAAGACGGCCCACCAAACCAAGAACTGTACTATCACCACTGTTTAATGACTGACGAAGAGTTTCAAGATCGCTACGCATTGTCGACAAGACTTCAACACTAGCATTCACGCTGACAACGCTTTGAGAAACCTGAGCAAGGTCATTGGTCAAAGCATTCAATTTCGTATCGCTATTCATTAAAGACTGATTGGTAATAGAAATTTGCTGACTGTTGTTAGCAGTTGCCTCATTTTGGCCCTCATTGGTGAGGCTTAGCTTGGCAAGCTCACCCTTAAAATCATCAAAAGTTCGGTTGTTTGCACGCCAATTAGCCCATAACAAGTCGTATTGCTCAATGGTCTTCTCAATGTTAACCATTAGATTGCTATCCGACTCTTCTGCAGATTCACCAGCGATGGCTAATCTTAGCTCTAGGTCTCCGATTCGCAAATCAGACTGACGCAAGTCAGCTTGATAGATACCATACATATAGTAAGCACCATAACCTCCCGCTCCCGCAAACAGAGTAAGCAGAGCCAGCATTATTCGCACCGACCAAGTACTTACTTTGACCTTTTCGGTGTAATAGCTGGGGCGCACAATATCTTGCCCTTGAGACCGCTTGTTCGTGAGATGTGAATCCACATCATCACGATCCGGCACCATGGGGGGGATCTTTCCTAGATCATCGTTTTCACTCATAACTTACATTATCCTAAAAATACTCCCTTCATGCTATCCCGATATCTCTATACACGCTTATATCACTAATTCGCTTACATTAAAGGCCAGTGATAAACTGACGCTAAATTACTCGGTAACTGTCTAATCAAACATAATGACCCAAATGGCACTGCCCGGTACAACAACAATCACATTCTTCTCTCGGGAGTTTCCGTTATGGAATTAGAAAATCTACTGTCTTATCTTTTTCGCTGGATTCACTTTTTTGCCGGTATTACTTGGATAGGCATTCTTTACTATTTTAACTTCATCCAGACTGAGTTCTTCAAAGAAGCTGAAGCGTCTACAAAATCTGCCGCAATTTCAAAACTGGTGCCTCGAGCACTCTGGTGGTTCCGCTATGGAGCTCTATTCACCTTATTATCAGGTTTGGTCTTAGCGGGTGCCCTCGGCGGTGCGATCAACTATTACATAATGATAGGCATGGTCATGGGCACGCTGATGTTCCTTAATGTGTGGCTCATCATCTGGCCAAAACAACAAATTGTCATCGCATCAGTTAATAAAGTGTTAGAGGGCGGCGAAGCTGACCCTGAAGCCGCTGGAGCACTGGCCGCTGCAGGTTTGGCATCGCGAACTAATACCTTGTTCTCACTCCCTATGCTTTTCTTCATGGGCGCCTCGGCGCATTTAATCGGCAATGGTAGGGTTCCGCTGAGCAGCGAAGATGGCACTAGCATGCTGGCGCAGATCTTAACTTTACTGATCGTCCTGGCTCTGGAAGTAAATGCCATCAAGGGCAAAACTGGCCCTATGACTAGTGTCAAAGGTGTCATTCACTGCGGCATCGGTCTTGGCGTTGTGCTTTTACTGATTATCGAATTGCTTTAATCGGCAAAGTAGAACTTTCAAATTAGTAAAAAAAAGGCCGGTCTCTGCAGATCGGCCTTTTTTTGAGGAGAAAAATCTCTCTCTCCTATCCCTTTTCTTATAAGCTAAGGGTTGATTCTTACATCATACCAGGCATTCCGCCCATGCCGCCCATATCAGGCATACCACCACCTCCAGCCGCACCACCTTCGTCAGCTAGCTCGGTAACCATGGCTTCAGTAGTAATCATTAAACCTGCTACGGAACCCGCAGCTTGTATCGCTGTTCGAGTTACCTTAGCCGGATCAAGAATACCCATCTCAATCATGTCACCGTATTCACCTGTTGCTGCGTTAAAGCCGTAGTTACCCTCACCTGCTCTTACTTTATCTAGAACAACTGAAGCTTCTTCGCCGGCATTCGTAACAATCTGTCGTAAAGGCGTGGTCACTGCTCTTAATAACAAAGCGATCCCAACGTTCTGATCTTCATTGTCACCAACCAACCCTTCTACAGCATGCAAGGCGCGAACTAGCGCTACACCGCCGCCCGGCACAACACCCTCCTCAACAGCAGCCCGTGTTGAATATAAAGCATCCTCAACACGTGCTTTCTTTTCTTTCATTTCGATTTCAGTTCCAGCACCAACCTTAATCACCGCAACACCGCCGGCTAGCTTAGCAACACGTTCCTGAAGCTTCTCGCGATCGTAATCAGAAGATGTTTCTTCGATCTGCGCACGAATTTGATTAACACGGCCTTCGATAGTTTTACCATCACCAGCTCCATCAATAATCGTAGTATTTTCCTTACTGATCTGCACTCGCTTTGCTGAGCCCAGATCTTCAATAGTTGCGCCCTCTAGATTTAGGCCAACTTCTTCAGAAATTACTGTTCCGCCAGTCAAGATAGCAATATCTTCCAGCATCGCTTTACGGCGATCGCCAAATCCTGGGGCTTTTACCGCACTTACTTTGACAATTCCGCGCATATTATTAACCACCAACGTGGCCAAAGCTTCACCTTCAACGTCCTCTGCAATAACTAGCAATGGTCGACCGGCCTTAGCAACGCCTTCAAGCAAGGGAAGCATATCGCGAATATTTGAAATCTTCTTATCAACCAACAAGATAAGCGGGCTCTCAAGGTCAGCGCTCATACTATCTTGATTGTTGATGAAATAAGCCGAGAGATAGCCACGGTCAAATTGCATACCTTCAACAACATCCAGTTCGTTTTCTAAACCAGAACCATCTTCAACTGTGATAACACCTTCTTTGCCGACCTTGTCCATTGCTTCGGCAATTATTTGACCAACTTGTTCATCACTATTGGCAGAAATAGTTCCTACTTGGCCGATAGCTTTAGAGTCAGTGCAAGGAGTTGATAGCTTGCCAACTTCTGCTACCAAAGCGATTACAGCTTTGTCTACACCGCGCTTGAGATCCATTGGATTCATGCCCGCCGCAACTGACTTCAGGCCTTCATTAAGAATTGCCTGAGCAAGCACTGTTGCTGTAGTAGTGCCGTCACCAGCAACATCAGATGTTTGCGAAGCTACTTCCTTCACCATCTGCG
>CAWKZI010000247.1:0-4544 GCA_963854365.1 Gammaproteobacteria bacterium | reverse complement strand
CCAGATTAGCTGAGGCGATTAGCCTTGGATTATCACCACTGCGGTCATCGGTTGTTTGAGAAATCTCGAGAGTAAAACGCATGGAGCTCAAATCGACACCATGGTCGCCTTCGTATGTATAGGCAACGATTACCTCTTCAATTGCGAGGCTCGATAAGGGCAAAGAGCTTAGGCAGAGGAACATTAGAGTTTTTATTTTCATGGCAGTATTTATCTCGTTAACGCAATTTTAGTGCTAGTTAATTTGATGTATGGAACCTTCAGGCTAATGAATTCTTCATTACGCAAGCCCGTAGGAATAGAGAATAATAAACAAAAGAGCAGTGATCAAGCCGGGTTACTTGTTTCACTGATCTTTAAATCTGGCAGATATTTATAAGTTTAGCTACAAAAAAGCAGCAGTTGTTGGTCTTTGTGATGTCTGGCAACAAATTTTCAATTACTAATAGACAGCCGCAATCGGAGAATCTTAATGTAATTCAGAAGCTGGCCAAGGTGCTCCTGTTCTGGAAGTTCCAAGTGGTTTTAAGCCTTGATAGAGGAATTTTTGTACACGTTTACCTTCGTAGGTTTCAGTGGTGTAAATATTCCCAAAAGAGTCGGTGATAATACTATGGGTTCCAAAAAACAGACCCGGTTGCCTGCCCCCGTCACCAAATTCAGCTAGTACTTCAAGAGACTCGCGGTCGAGTACATGGACTTTGAAATTTGCGCCATCCGCGACGTAGATAAACTCTTGTTCTGCATCTTTAGAGAAGGCGATGTCCCATGTTGAGCCTGCAAGTGTCTGAGGAGCTACCTGACCTTCTTTGACAAAAGTGCCATCAGGGCGGAAAACCTGAATGCGGTCAGCACCTCGATCGCAGACATAGATGAGGTCGTCGTTAGAGGGTTCCGCGCAATGCACTGGACCAACAAATTGTTGTGGTAGAGGTTCGCCCGGAATGTAAGTGACTCGATCATCTATAGGAGGGTTGCCGTAGGCGCCCCAGTAGCGTTTGAACGCTCCAGTAGCTAGATCTACTACTGCTACTCGCTTATTCCCATAGCCGTCGGCAAGGTAGGCTTCTCCAGCACTTGCATCTATCGCTATTTCAGCCACTCTGCCGAAAGATGTAGTGCTATTGCTATTAATTGGTTCTCCTGGATAGCCAATCTCGCGAACGAATTGACCTTCTCGAGTAAATACTAAAACATGGGAATCACCACTGCCATTGCCTCCTATCCAGACATTGCCATTTGGTGCTACATCGATGCCATGGTTTGATTCAGGCCAAGTATAGCCTTCACCTGGGCCGCCCCAGGCATTGATCAAATTCCCTTCGCGATCAAATTCGAGAATCGGGGGTGCGGCAGAACAGCATTCGGCTCTGCCAAGATCCAGACCGAGTTCTTGGCTCATAAACATAGCATCCTGATCTCGATGAACAACATATAAGTGATCGCGTTCATCAACAGCTATACCTATGGTCCGGCCTAGCAGCCATTTATTGGGCAGAGGTTGAGGCCAATAGGGGTCAACAACAAATTGCGGGACCATTCGATCGTTGTTTACCGCGTTTGCAGATTGTTCGAGAGTTTGCTGGCCGAAGTTCAGAGCCGTGAATAAGACGATCGTGGAGAGTGCAATTAGTGTAGCTTTTGCTAATTTGCGCATGGCAGTTTCCCATTGTTGAGAAGTTTGAAACTACTAATCGAACTCACGGTACCATCAATCATGGTTCAGAGGAATATCCTATTCCGCGGCTTGTTGGAGCGAAATGGTTCCAGCTGCGCAAAACGCATAGACATTAAAAAAGCCGCGGTGAAGCTATTCAACGCGGCTTTTTTAAAACTAGGACTGATTACAGTTCGTCAGCAGGCCATGTGGGCGCACGGTCACGAACAGTAACAGGTCGAATTCCTTGGTATAGGAATTTTTGTACACGGCTACCTTCATAAGTCTCAGTAGTGTATACGTTATTTTGAGAGTCAGTAGCAATACTGTGAGGGGCATAGAACAGACCAGGCTGTCGTCCGCCATCACCGAATGTGTAAAGCACTTCCATTGATTCACGATCGATTACAGAAATCTTGAAATTCTGTCCATCTGCAAGATAGATGAACTCTTGCTCTGGGTCTCTGGAGAATGCGATATCCCAAGTTGAACCTTGGTTCAATGTAGCTGGGTTATAAACTACTTCTCTTACATAAGTACCATCTTTACGGAAAACCTGAACTCGGTCAGCACCACGGTCACATACATAAACCAGGCCGTCGTTTGAAGGCTCGGCACAGTGCACAGGTCCACGGAATTGTTGTGGGCCAGGCTCACCAGGGGTGTAAGTCACGTCAGCAGTATCGTCAGGAGTATTACCATATGCACCCCAGTAGCGCTTGAACGCACCAGTGGCAACATCGACAACCGCAACACGACGGTTTTGATAACCATCAGCGAAGTAGGCTTCATTAGCTTCTACATCAATTGCTATCTCAGCAACTCGGGCAAAGTGAGTTTGGCTGTTTGAATCTCGGCCTTCACCTTGAACACCGATAGTGCGAACGTATTCACCGTCTCTTGAGAAAACAAGAACATGGGAATCGCCACCACCGTTACCGCCGATCCAAACATCACCATTTGGGGCAATTTCGATACCATGATTTGATGCTGGCCAGATATATGGCGCTCCTTCGACAGGACCACCCCAAGCATTAATAATATTACCATCTATATCGAATTCAATAATTGGTGGTGCTGGAGTACAGCACTCAGCAACACCGCCGAACAGGCCGATTTCTGTGTTGCCACCGAATTGTGATTCGTCATTACGGTGTACGATGAAGATGTGATCTCTTTCGTCAACGTCAACACCTATTGTGTTGCCCATCGCCCAATGGTTTGGAAGGGGCTTTGGCCACAAAGGGTCAACTAGAAAATGAGGAGCCATCACGTCATTGTTAGCAGCGACAGCGGGCTCTTGTAACTTTGATTGCCCAACACTCAGTGCAATCAATGCAACTACCAGAGTTGTCCCTATCAATAGTTTGATTTTTGTCATTCTTATTCTCCTGTAACGCCCCTGCGGGCCATATAACTTCTAGAGCAAGTCCGAGTATACTGCCTAATTCCTAGACAGTATACTCACTTGCAATTTTTTCAGGAACGGACTTGTAAGGATTTGTAACAGCTACTATGCGGACTACTAACTAGTTAGTCTTTGTTGCTACAATGCATGCCTTTTTGATACTCTAAGTATCTGATATATTAAGAAAATATAGGAAAATATGAAGTATCTGAATTCGCTAATTCGTACTGTATTGTTATTAGTTGTGGTCAATGCCAGCCTTTCGCTGGGCTTTTTGCTATTACCTTCAACAGCAGTTGCCCATGATATTCCATCGCGTGTCACTGTATACGCATTTGTCAAACCCGAAGGCAACCAACTTACTGCACTGTTAAGGGTGCCGATGGAAGCTTTTGGGGAAATCAGTTTTCCTTTGCGTGGACCAGGATATTTGCAATTTTCAGAGGCAGAGTTTGCCTTGAATGATGCTGCACGTGTCTACATAACTGAATCCATCCATTTCTATGAAAATGATGTCGAGCTCACTAATAAAGAACTTGTAGCAACTAGAGTTTCCCTGCCTTCGAATCGTTCTTTCACCAGTTATGACGAGGCCCTAGAAAATGTATTGAGTCCAATTTTAGATGATGACGTAAATCTGTTTTGGCGGCAGGGTGTTCTTGATGTGTTGGTCACTTATTCTATTCAGTCAGATACTTCAGATTTTTCCATGAATCCTCAAATTGGCACCCTGTCCAATGAAACCACCACGGTGCTGCGTTTTCTGGTTCCTGGAGGAGCAGAGCGGGTTTTCAACTATGCGGGCAATCCCGGTGTGGTTAATCTTGATCCAAGATGGCATCAAGCTACTATGCGCTTCATCGGGATGGGCTTTATGCACATTTTGGAGGGCATTGACCATTTACTGTTCCTGTTTTGTTTAGTGATACCGCTGCGTAGTATTCGCGCTCTCGTGCCGGTTGTAACTTCATTTACTGTGGCACATTCCATTACGTTAATAAGTTCCGCCTTTGGCATGGCTCCTAGTTCATTATGGTTCCCACCACTTATAGAAACTCTCATTGCTCTTTCTATTGTCTACATGGCATTCGAAAATATAGTGGGCGCTAGGCTAGAGCATAGATGGATTATTACTTTTGGATTTGGTTTAGTTCATGGTTTTGGTTTCTCATTTTTATTCAGTGAGACTTTGCAATTTGCCGGTGGTCATTTGTTTTCATCGCTTTTGGCATTCAATGTCGGTGTCGAAATGGGTCAGCTGTTAGTGCTTTTTTTAGTTATTCCATTGCTCAATATTTTGTTCAAATATTTCGTTCGCGTTCGCATAGGTACTATTTTGCTTTCTGCCTTATTAGCTCATAGTGCTTGGCACTGGATGCTCGAAAGAGGAGAACAGGTAGCTTTGTATCAATTTCAATTACCTGCGTTTGATTCATTGTTCTTTGCCGGGCTTATGCGTTGGGGCATGATGTTTATAGT
>CAWKZI010000246.1:0-4547 GCA_963854365.1 Gammaproteobacteria bacterium | reverse complement strand
TTATTGCCAAGCGATATAACAGGCACCGAAGTATTTCGCCCCGAAGACGGCACATTTAGATTTCAACAAGGCCCTATCTTTCATAATTTGGTGTTAGCTGATGAGATTAACCGTGCACCAGCAAAAGTTCAATCTGCGCTTTTAGAAGCTATGGGTGAGCATCAGGTCAGCGTCGGTCGTGAGTCATTCAAATTACCGCCATTATTCCTAGTCATGGCTACACAAAACCCAATTGAGCAAGAAGGCACCTACCCCCTTCCAGAGGCGCAGCTAGATCGATTTCTCATGCATGTCACGATTGGCTACCCGAAAATCGATGCTGAGCGAGATATTTTAAACCTAGTTAGAAACGAAGCGATGAATGCGGAAGTGGAAGCTCCTAAGCAAATAGCACAGGATGATCTCTTCTCAGCACGTCAAGAAATCCTGACTATGCATATGTCGCCAGAAGTCGAGGAATATATAATTCAGCTAATTATGGCTACGCGAAATCCAACCGTTTATGGAGAAGATTTAGCTTCTTGGCTGGAATACGGAGCCAGCCCCCGCGGAACCATTTCTCTAGATCGTTGTGCCCGTGCCCATGCCTGGATCCAGGGTCGCGATTTCGTCAGCCCAGACGATGTACAGGAAATTATGTTCGATGCATTGCGCCATCGAATTCTCTTAAGCTTTGAGGCGGAAGCAAGCGGTGTTACACCAGACAGAGTATTAGAGACAGTTCGCGAACGCGTACCATCAGCCTAAATCAAGCGCAGGCGCAATCATGTCAGCAAAGCTGCAAATAGACCCTCATCATGCTCGTTACCAGAGCACAGGCGCTGTTATCACATTGCCTCAACTTCTGGTTCAGCGCTATGCTGCGAAAACACTAGAATATCTAGCTCACACTCGTTCAATAGCAGGAATTTCCGGACTTCATCTGTCGAAAATGCGGGGAAGAGGCATAGATTTCGAAGAATTTCGCCCATATCAAGCTGGTGACGATATTCGACTAATTGATTGGCGCGTTACGGCGCGTACAGGTCGACCATTCACAAAAGTCTTTCGCGAAGAAAGGGAAAGACCAGTAATTATTGCTGTCGACCAGACACATAATATGTATTTTGGTAGCCAAATAGCCTTTAAGTCCGTGGTTGCTGCACAGGCCGCAGCAGTTTTCTGCTGGCTGGCTATAGATAATGGTGATCGAGTGGGTGGATTGGTCTTCTCAGACAGCGATTCGAGTTTGGTTCGCCCTAAAAGAAGCCGCCGCTCTGCCCTGCATTTACTAAATCAAGTCTATTTATATAATCAACACCTCCAAGAAGTAAAAGAGCCTGAAACCATTGAGCCAATTGACCCCAATTTTAAACCAGGTCTTGCACATGCTCTCGGACAAATTAGACGAATTACTAAGCCCGGAAGTACACTTTACGTTATTTCAGATTTCATAACTTTAGACGAAAAAGCATTGCAGTATCTTAATCAGCTTTCTCGACATAATAATGTGATTTGCTGTTTTGTTTATGATGCCTTAGAAGAAACATTACCCACGCCTGGCATATATAGTATTACCGATGGCGGCCGTAAAGGCGCTCTAAATACTCATAACCCCAAAGCTCGAAGTAAATATCGTGATCAATTTCAGCAACGTGTCGAAAGTCTTGAGTCAGAAATGGACAAACTCCAAATCCGATTAATTAAAATGCGTACCAATCAACTTGTCGTGGAGCGAATCAGACATTGGATAGCGAAGAGCTCTTAGCTCAACTAGCAGATATTCACTTACCTGCTGATATAAGTTATTGGCCTCCAGCCCCTGGATGGTGGATTTTAACGCTCATAGCTCTTGCACTTCTAATGCTAGCTATTCGTCGTTATATAAAACACCGAAATCTCCTTCAAATATGTCGGCATGCTCTTGCTGAACTTAGTCGTTGTTATAGTAGCTACGCCAATGAAGCATCTGGCACTGGTAATAATTTGAAGTTAAAATACATAAATGAATTTAATTCCGTAATTAGGCGAGTTGCTATTTATCATTTTCCTCAATCTAATGTTGCCAGTCTTGGTGGTCGTGCCTGGGTTGATTTTATAAAGGAAAAAGGTGAGTCTTCTAAATTAGACGACAGCATTGCTGCAGCACTTAGTTTTGGCCGCTTTCAGTCGGAATGTGACGTAGATGTGATTGCACTAAATAGTATGGGCGAAGAATGGATTAGCAGCTTATATTTAGGACATCCGAATCCAACTAAAAAAAATCTCAACTCGACAACGTCTGATATTCCAGATTGAGACTAGGTGACTAATGCTTGAATTTACATGGCCACTAGTATTCTTGGCCCTACCTTTTCCTTTTATAGTATATCGATTATTCTCTCGTGCACCACGACAGGATGCAGCTCTCTATGTGCCATTCTTTAGTATTTTAAGCCGGCTACAATCAGACAATGAAAATATCACTAGTGGCCGCTTATTAAACTTAATTTGCTGTACGCTTATTTGGCTTTTAATAGTTGTAGCAGCAAGCAGACCGCAATGGTTGGGTGACCCTGTCCAGCTCCCTTCGACTGGTCGCGACCTAATGTTGTCGGTAGATATTTCTGGCAGCATGGAAGCACAAGACATGGTAGTGGGAAATCGCCAGGCTTCTCGAATCGATGTGGTAAAAGCAGTTGTTGGTGATTTTGTTGAGCGCCGCGAAGGCGATCGACTCGGTCTGATTTTGTTTGCTGCCCATGCTTATATTCAGGCGCCTCTGACCTTTGATCGCAAAACCGTTGGCACACTCTTAGAGGAAGCAGAAATCGGCATCATCGAAGAATCTGCTACCGCCATTGGTGATGCCATAGGACTTGCCATTATTCATTTACGCACTCGACCAGAAAACAGTCGGGTCTTGGTATTACTTACCGATGGCGTTAATAATGCCGGTGCTGTTTCACCAGAACAAGCGGGCCAATTAGCCCAAACTGAGAATATAAAAATTTACACCATTGGCATTGGCGCTGATCAAGTAGTTCAGCGAACCTTTTTTGGCGCTCGAGCAATAAACCCTTCCGCGGAATTAGATGAGCAAGTATTAACTCAAATTGCCGAATCGACAGGAGGCAGATATTTTCGTGCTCGAGATGTAAATGATTTGGTGGACATCTACGAAGAACTCGATCTGTTAGAAGCCATTGAACAAGATGAACAAACATATCGCCCTACTAGAGTTCTTTACTATTGGCCTTTAGGTACTGCTATTTTGATTAGTTTTATTCTCGCCCTAGCCTCTATACCGTGGTTATCACTTGCAGGTCGAGCACGTATAGAAGAAATCGATGAAGAACCGACCGCAGCAACAGGTGGTAATGCCTAATGGAACTTTCGATACCAGTAAGCTTGTTCCAAGAGTTTCATTTCCTGAGGCCAATTTGGCTATTAGCCTTAGCGCCAACGATGATCTTTTTTGCTGCGTTGTGGCGTGTCAATACGGCTGTTACTGCATGGGACAAAGCCATCGACAAATCACTCCTCCCTTATTTATTAGACCGGAGTAAAAACGCCGCACAGCGAACCCCTCTTCTTCTTTTATTTGGCGCTTGGTTGCTATCAGTTATGGCAATGGCCGGCCCAGTGTGGGAAAAGTTACCCCAACCAGTGCAAAAAAGAGAAGACGCCATGGTGATAGTATTGGACCTATCACTTTCGATGTTTGCTCCCGACCATGTTCCAAATAGGCTTGATTTAGCAAAGCGCAAATTACGTGACATTCTTGCCTTACGTGACGAGGGACAAACTGCTTTAGTGGTCTATGCGGGAGATGCACACACTGTTACACCTCTTACTGACGATGTGGTAACTATCGCCGCTTTAGTACCGTCTCTTAGTCCGAATATCATGCCGTTATTCGGCAGTAACCCTATGTCCGCGATGGAGCTTGCGATTGGTCTGCTTGACGATGTAGAGGCAAACCAAAGCAAAATATTATTCATGACAGATGGTATTAGTGGGTTCGATCAGGAATTATTGCTTACGGAGCAAATTGAAGAAAGTGGTTACGAACTCCTCATCATGGGTATTGGTACTGAGGAAGGTGCGCCAATACGAACCAGTGACGGAACATTTTTGACTGATGAGAGTGGTGCCATGGTGACTCCCACCCTTAACAAAAACGTACTGCAATCTTTAGCTAATCGAGTCAATGGTAGGTACCACGACATTCAATTGTCTGACGCAGATCTGGTTTATCTATTAACTAATTTCGAATTACTCGATGACGAGCAACTCAGTGATGTCGAAGAAGAATTTGATGTTTGGTATGAGACCGGCCCTTGGCTTTTATTATTGGTATTGCCGATCGTAGCAATGAGTTTTCGCAGAGGCTGGTTATTTTCTCTATTATTGATAGCTGGCACTGGCTTAATGTTCCCAAGCCAACCAGCACAAGCTCTCGACTGGCGAGATCTATGGCAGACACGTGATCAACAAGGCGCTGATGCATTTGTTGCGGAGGAGCATGCAACTGCCGCAGCGTTATTCGAGTCAACAGAGTGGGCAGGAGCAGCAAGTTACCGTGC
>CAWKZI010000245.1:0-4557 GCA_963854365.1 Gammaproteobacteria bacterium | reverse complement strand
CAACTGAAAAGTTACGTCTCGAAATGGATTGTCATCTTCAACCCAAGTTGCTTCATGGGTTCTCTTCATTTTGCCGCTAGGAAAACCTAACAATTCGAGGTAATCGCCATCACCAGCTAATAGTAATTGACCAATAGGTGTTTTTTGATAACTATAATAAGTCGTCATGGTTTTTCCCTCAGTTGTTCGTTTCTGTAAATCAATACGTGCCATCTATTTCATTTTTTAAGCTCTACTTTATTTCTTGTTCTTGTCTGCAGCTCTTTTTTCCGAATTTGCCATTAGGGTCATCTGATAGTGCTTCCACAATAGAATTACTGTGTAGGCCCGCCACGGGCGCCACACTTCTGCTACTTTCAATAGTTGTTTTGGCCTAAGAGACTTACTCGAAGGATCAACTGCGCGCAGCAAAATTAAATCTGAATGGGGGAAAGCATTAGGATCGCTTAGGGCCCGCATCGCAATATATTGCGCTGTCCACTCACCTATTCCTTTTACTTGGCAGATTTTTCCTACAAATTCTTTAGTGTCCGCAGTACAGTCTATAGTTAACTCGCGGCCTTCAATAAGCTTGGCAATAGATTTTATCGCTGCAACACGTTGGCTAACAATTCCCATATCATTCATTTTCGCTCGCGCGAGAACTGCCGGTTCCGGAAATACCCTATTGATACCATCAACTTCACAATCAAATTCAGAACCATAACGTTGGGCGATACGACTTGCCAAAGTAGACGCCGCTTTGACTGATATTTGTTGACCTAGAACAGCCCGCACGGAAACTTCGAAACCGTCCCAACATCCTGGCACCCGAAGGCCGGGATATTTTCCCAATAACGGACGCAATATTTTATTCTTCTTTAGAAATTTATCGATCTGCTCACTGTCAGCGCGTAGGTCGAAAATTGAGCGAACTCGATCAATGATCTGATAGAGATTCTTCGAATTAGGAAATTGAATGGCTACTGAAAGCTGGTTTTCGTCTGGAAGGAACTTAGCAGTAAAGTAACCACTTTTACCCTCCAACGAAATACTTCTTGAGTAACAATCGTCGCTTACCAGCTCAACTCCGGGAATCGCACGGTAAGCGAGAAACCCAAGTAAGGACTTCCAGTCGTAAGGAGGCCTATAGGCCAGAGTGATATTGATCCTTGTCGAAACACTCGTGCTGCCTGCACTATATTTCCGAGACTTTCCTCTAAGCACTTTTGGGGAGCATCCATAAGTATCGTTAAATACGGCATTAAACCGACGGACACTGCCGAACCCTGAAGCGAAAGAAATTTCTGCAAGTGGCAGCAATGTTTCATCTATCAGTTTTTTAGCAAAGTGCAGTCTACGTGTTTGTCCGACCTCAATAGGAGACGCACCAAGATGATTCTGAAACAACCGACTTAACTGGCGCGTGCCTATTCTTAATTGACGGGCCAAGTCATCAACTGAATAGGTATCTAAATAACCTCGATCGATTAATTGCAAAGCTCTGGAAACATTCCAAGACGACCCACTCCACGCAGGAATTCCGGGAGATGATTCCGGGGAGCAACGAAGGCAAGGTCTCAACCCAGCTGAAGCTGCAGCGGCTGCCGATTTATACAATTGGATATTTTCTAGCTTGGGCACTTTAAGTGGACACACCGGGCGACAATAGATTCCGGTGGTTAACACTCCAATAAAAAAATGCCCATCGAATCGAGAATCTCGACTCTGACGGGCATCTTCATATTCACTGGCTTCTAGTTGCACCGCTATGCACTCCAACAGACCTCAATTAGGTCTATTCAATAGCGATCATCATACTTGATTTTTTTAAATACTAGACGTTTTCAGACCTTATTATTTTATTTGTGTTGGTAAGCCTGAGATTGCTCTCCAACGACTCTAACTAAGTCACCTTGGACTATAGTCATATCAATCAAATGAAGACCCCATGCTGCACTAATTTCAGGACCCTGATAGAGATCTCCACGAATATCATCGGTGCGAGAATCAGAAGGGTCTGCATTTACGCTCATCTCTAGGTAACTATAGGTCTCGTTATTTACGCAACGACCGGATAGTAATCCTGGTACTTTTACAAATCGTGTGGTGATTTCCTGGCGTGGATTTGTCCAATTAGGCATCGACGCGACAGCTCCCGCTATTTCTCCGATATTAGAAAGATAAGCATCTAATGGAGCTCTCTCCTCACCCGCCAGATTCGCTGGATTGGTGCAACCCACTTCAGATTCAGCGTTTGGAGCCCGACCAAAAATCGCGAAGCCTTCAGGGGGGATAGTGTCTCGGTAGCTCATGAAATTAATGGCGCAACCAATTTGATTGTCTGCTCGACAAAGCGGGATGCTTTGAAAAGTCCCACCAATATCCTGCCCCTTTGGCACGACGACAGGGTTTCCTGCGAGAATTGCTGACACCAATTGATTTTGTATCGGCTTGCCATCGATTTCATTACGTATTAGCTCTATCAACAGGCTAGTACCCTGCGAATGACCAATTAATACAAAACCACGGCCGTGGTTGTAGTTTTCCAAATAGTACTGAAAAGATGACAAAACGTCTTGGTAGTTAACCTGATCATTTCCGGCAAGATTACCAGCATTCGACATCAATGCCTGAATAGTAATTTGTCTATAAATAGGAGCGAAGACCCTACATTGGGACTTAAAGTGAGCAAATTGAGTGATTGTAGTAATTAGTTCTTCGTGCCGACCCGGTTTCAAGTCTGAATATGTCTGTGCATCCAGAGATGTAGTTGGGTAAACATAGAAGCAGTCAATTGCTGGGTCCGGATGTTCCGGCCAAGATTCAATCGTCAATGAACCATCGGCATGCACTACAGTAGCTGATAAATCTTGATCACAAAGGTCGATTTCATTGCCCGGGTGACAAATCCAATTATCAATGTCGCTATAATCAACCATCGCAGCAGCACTACCAGATTGAGCTTGAGCAGATGCCACTGAATGCAACAGAAGAAATATGGTTAAAGCGAGTAGTTTTTCAATCCCCATCTTAGTCTTCATACCATTCCCAATATTTTCTTATGCAGGATCAAAAGTTGTGCAGCTAAGGCGCTAAACTATACCCCAGAATACCTTCGCCGCCTAGCTCTCTGCCTAGTACATGCGATGACTGCTGGGCTCGTGTATATTAGCTCCCTCAAAAGCAAGAGGAACCTCAGAGGGCCTTGCTAAAAACTTAATGTAGTTTATGATTAATAAGTGGATTTTCAATGAAAAACAAGGATTTACGGAAATACTCTAAGATTGTAGTTGATGGAGTAGAGCAAGCTCCTAGTCGTGCAATGCTTCGAGCAGTTGGCTTCGAAGACGAGGATTTTAAAAAACCTCAAATCGGGATTGCTTCAACTTGGAGCATGGTTACTCCTTGCAATATGCACATCAACAAGCTGGCAGAAGACGTTAATAAGGGAACAGATACTGCAGGAGGCAAAGGAATTATTTACAGCTGTATTACGATTTCTGACGGCATCTCCATGGGTACGGAGGGCATGAAATACTCTCTGGTCTCTCGAGAAGTAATAGCCGACGAAATTGAAACTGTGTCTGGCTGCATGGGACACGATGCCATAATCGCCATCGGTGGTTGCGATAAAAATATGCCAGGGCTGCTAATGGGCCTTGCTCGACTCAATCGGCCTTCAATTTTTATCTATGGCGGCACTATTCAGCCTGGTCCCAATCACACTAACGTCATATCAGTATTTGAAGCTGTAGGCGGCCATGCTGCTGGCAGGGTCTCTGATATCGAATTAAAACAAATCGAGGACACCGCAATCCCGGGGCCGGGATCCTGTGGCGGAATGTACACTGCAAATACTATGGCTTCAGCTATTGAAGCTTTGGGAATGAGTTTACCTAATAGCTCTGCTCAAGATGCCATTTCTCAAGAGAAAGTAGATGATTGTCTGAATGCCGGCGAAGCCATCATGCACCTAATCGAGCATGACATTAAACCTTCAGACATCATGACTCGAGCTGCGTTTGAGAATGCTATTAAAGTGGTAATTGCTCTGGGAGGATCTACAAATGCCGTTCTGCACCTTCTAGCTATGGCTCATACCGCAAATATTAAGCTAGAACTGGATGACTTCACCACTATCGGTAAGCAAATTCCGATGCTAGCTGACCTAAAACCCAGTGGAAAATATTTAATGTCGGAGCTAATCAAGATTGGTGGCATCCAACCCCTCATGAAGATCATGTTAGAAGCTGGAATGCTAGATGGCTCATGCATGACGGTGACAGGAAAAACCCTGGCTGAAAACCTTGCTAAGGTTGCCGCTTACCCCGAAAAGCAGGAAATTATTCGCCCACTCAGCAACCCGATTAAGAAGGACAGCCACTTAGTCATACTCCGGGGCAACCTCGCCCCTACTGGTTCCGTAGCTAAAATTACTGGCAAAGAAGGGCTTTCCTTCTCTGGTAATGCCAGAGTATTTGAGTCCGAAGAAGAGTGCTTAAAGGGAATACTCGATGGTACGGTAGTCAAAGACGACGTCTTGGTCATTCGCTATGAAGGCCCTAAAGGCGCTCC
>CAWKZI010000244.1:0-4562 GCA_963854365.1 Gammaproteobacteria bacterium | reverse complement strand
TAACAAGCATGGAAGTGCTTGATGTCATTCGCTCAACGCCCCGTCACATTTTTCTCGATGAAGCTCTAGCTCATCGAGCTTATGAAGATGTAGCGCTTCCGATTGGTTTCAATCAAACGATTTCACAACCGTATATGGTCGCAAAAATGACAGAAGCTATACTTAGGGGTGGCTCTCTTAATAGCGTGCTTGAAATAGGCACTGGTTGTGGTTACCAGACAGCATTAATAGGTCAATTGGCAAAGAAAGTTGCTACGGTTGAACGTATTAAGCCATTGCTCGATCGGGCTAAAAAGAATCTTAAATTATTGGGACTTCGCAATATAGATTTCAAACATGATGATGGTAGTTCCGGTTGGCAAGAGAAGGGACTGTTTGATGCTATTATCACCACCGCTGCTCCACAGAAAATCCCCCAGGAACTTCTTGAGCAATTATCAGAAGGTGGGCGTCTGGTAATACCTGTTGGGGGTGATAGTCAGCAAGAATTACGTCTTATTACTCGTAGCAAGAATGAATTTACTACTGAAATTCTTGGTGCTGTCCGCTTTGTTCCTTTATTGGTAGGTCAGGTACAACATTAATTGAATGTGACTAATTTATGAAAGGCAATCAGCGCAATGTCTGAGCAATCTAGTGCCGATGGTGCAGCTTCTATTACAGTTGCATTATCTGGCCGAGATATTCTGGTACTCTATTTAAAAGGAATTGCAATGGGCTTGGGAGATTCCGTGCCGGGAATTTCCGGCGGAACTATTGCCGTAGTAACTAATATTTATGAAACATTTATTCACTCACTTCGCTCGATCGATTCTTCTGTTATTAAAATGTTAATCCGTGGGTATCCCTTGCAAGCTTGGCGGCATATTAATGGAAAATTTTTATTGATATTGGGCCTCGGTGCTATAAGTGGATTATTGATTTCGGCGAATACGGTTTTATTTTTTTTGGAAAACTATTTCGAACCGCTTATGTCTTTCTTTATTGGCCTAGTCTTGGCCAGTGCCGTGTTGTTGAAATCAGAGTTTTTCTTTGGAGCTTGGCAGAACCTTGTCGCATTACTCTTGGGGTTCATATTAACTGTATCTATAAGCTTTGTAGGGCGCGCTGATGCAAACCTTACGCTCTTCTATGTTTTTTTTAGCGGCGCAGTCGCCATATGTGCAATGATTTTACCAGGTTTGTCCGGCGCCTTTATTTTGATTTTGCTCGGAGTTTATGAATTTATTCTGAGAGCACTAATAGGCCTTGATATCTCTTATATAATAGTTTTTACCGCAGGCTGCGGCGTTGGCTTGTTAAGCTTTTCGAGAGTCCTTTCGTGGATGTTGAGCCGTCATCGACAATTGAGTTATGCCTTCATTGTGGGTATGTTGTTGGGGTCGGTAAATCTCTTATGGCCCTGGCAAAAGGTCTCTCAATATTACACTGGCAGTAACGGAGAACAGCATGTATTGCAATCAAGCAAACTATTACCGTTAAACTATATTGAGCAAACCGGAAACGATGCGTTGTTAATCGCGTCATTGATAAGCGTTATTGCAGGTTTTAGTCTGGTCATTAGTTTGCGAAGGCTGTCGAGTAGAGGGTAAGTTGAAATTGTCTGCCAAACTGCCTCGGTGGCTTTTTCATTTTAAGCTCTTTTATTTTTATTAAAACCGAGAATAATGATAGTAATGAAACCAGTTAATATTCACTCGGTGCTTAAAAGACTCGCCATTTCTTGTTGCTGTATTACCTTATTGACTTGTGCTGAAGCTTATCAAGCTCCGATTATTGAACAAGGCGAGAGGCTAGTCGTTCAGGTGCCTATTATTGTTGATAGTACAACCCGAGGCAGCAGTTTACGAACATTCAGTAGGTCAGTTTCAACGCAATTCTTAGCACCACCAAATTCTGCTTCAGCTGTTGGTAATGCTCAGATGCATCGTGTTAGAAGGGGGGATACGCTTTATTCCATAGCTTACGAATATGATTTGGATTTTAGGTCTTTAGCGATCGCGAATAACATGAATTCTCCTTATACGATTTTCGTCGATCAAGAAGTTAATCTGGATATAAGCCGAATTACCAATCCAGCTATTCGCTCTTCTAACGCAGGTGCTTCAGCTCTTGGTACTCCAGTGAATAATAACTCTATAGCAAGAGCACAGGCAGGCAATATCAATGGTGGTGTCCTACGGCAACCAATTGCCGGGAGCGCAGTCCTGCAGCCGGAATGGCAGTGGCCGCATTCAGGCCGAGTTTTACGAGGATTTCAAGCGAATGCAAACAAGGGTATTGATATTTCCGGAAACTTGGGTGATCCAGTGCTTGCGGCCGGTGATGGTGAAGTGGTTTATTCTGGCAATGGAGTGCAAGGTAGCGGTGATCTGATTATTATTCGCCATAATGATCGTTATTTAAGCGCCTACTCTCATAATAGTGTGATGATGGTCAATGTGGGAAGTCGAGTTAATGTAGGGGAGAAAATTGGCGAGGTAGGCATTAATCTCACTGGTGTTCCGATGCTTCATTTTGAAATTCGAGTTGATGGTAAACCTGCTGATCCAGGAAGTTTTTTGCCTCGCCGCTAGCAGTTTGGATTGATTCTTCTAAATATCGTTGTTGTAATTTCAATTCTCTAATTACTTCACCATTAGTTTAATCTGAATAAAGTTTATATATTAATTTCACTTGATTTGATTTTATTTTAATGAAGTTGAATTGGCTTGAAAGAAAGTTCGGTGGATTTTTGTGTGGAAGGCTTGGCGTGGTTTTAAGAAATTATAGAGCCGGAAGTTCACTCGGCAGAGAATGTTTTGGGGCTAAGGGATCGCAGAGCAACAATAGAGAAGAATAGAGTAGCGCAGCCAAATTGGCTGCTGCGTATTAACCGCGTAGGCGTTTATTGTCTTTCGATTATCGTTCCAGATGAGGTAGTTTCTTTGGTTTGTCTGTCCATTGTTCAGCATCTGGAAGTGGATCTTTCTTCTCCGTAATATTGGTCCAGATCTCCGCCAGTTCAGCATTCAGGCCCAGAAATTCCTGTTGATCCTCCGGTAGCTCATCTTCAGCATAGATAGCATCAACTGGGCACTCGGGTTCACATAGTGCGCAATCAATACATTCGTCGGGGTGAATTACCAAAAAATTGGGTCCTTCGTAGAAACAATCTACCGGGCAAACCTCGACACAATCTGTGTGTTTGCAACGTATACAATTATCACCAACAACAAACGTCATTTTTTTATTCCTTTCGCTCTAACTTTCTCGTTGATTCTGGGGTCAATCATCGCCGGTGCGGGGGCATTCTATCAGCTTTTTTCGGTATTTTCTCACTCAGTTTGAGGATTTCTGTTTAAGTTCATAGAGAATTTTTAATGCTTCTTTGGCTGTGATTTCATCAGGGTTGAGTCTTTCTAAGTAATCCACAATCGGGTGATTAATGGTGGTGAAAAGCTCATTTTGCTGTGATTGTTCAACTGCACCTGACGCGTAGCTAGGTGAGTTTCTGAGCGATTTAGATTTAGCAGGGTTTTTGCCCTCATTATTTCCTTTAGCAATAGCTTCGGTCTCTAGCTGCTTAAGTTTTTCTTGGGCGCGCTCTATTACCAGTTTGGGAATTCCCGCAAGCTGGGCCACTTGCAGACCATAGCTTTGATTCGCAGGACCGGTTTTTATACTGTGGAGAAAGACAATACCGTTATCGTGCTCTACTGCATCTAGGTGGACATTAAGAATGTTAGGATATTTTTCTGGTAAAACAGTGAGCTCGAAATAATGAGTAGCAAATAGCGTATAAGCCTGCTGTCGCTCAGCGATATAAATAGCGGCTGCCCAGGCTAAAGATAGGCCGTCAAAGGTGCTGGTGCCTCGACCAATTTCATCCATTAGGACTAGGCTGTTAGCGGTAGCATTGTGAAGAATATTCGCTGTTTCGGTCATTTCCACCATAAAGGTTGATCGGCCCCCAGCTAAGTCATCTGAAGAACCAATGCGAGTAAAAATTCGATCGATAGGCCCAACCTTTACGGCTTTTGCGGGCACATAGCTTCCACAAAAAGCTAATAGAATGATGAGAGCAGTTTGCCGCATATAGGTAGATTTACCACCCATGTTTGGACCTGTGATAATTAACATTTTCTGGTGTTCATCCAGGCAGAGGTCATTAGCAACGAAATTCTCGTTAGTTACTTTTTCTACCACTGGGTGACGTCCTCCCTCGATATTAATACCCGGGGCACTACTAAGCTCAGGCTGGCAGTAATCGAGATCTACGGCGCGCTCGGCAAAATTGTTCAACACATCTAATTCCGCGATAGCCTCCGCGCTGGTAATTAGTTCTGTGAGCTGTAGAGAGAGGGTTTCTAGAAGTTCTTCGTAGAGTGCTTTCTCGCGACTTAATGCTTTGCTTTTTGAACTTAGTACTTTGTCTTCAAATTCTTTGAGCTCTGGGGTTATATAGCGTTCTGCGTTTTTCAGTGTCTGGCGTCGAATATATGTTGCTGGCAATTCTGCGGCCGCCTGACTTTTACTAATTTCTATGAAGTATCCGTGAACACGGTTGTAGCCAACTTTTA
>CAWKZI010000243.1:0-4570 GCA_963854365.1 Gammaproteobacteria bacterium | reverse complement strand
CTAGCCTAACTCGGCCAAGAGGCACAGAAACTCTAGCGGTTTCAGCCGAAGTGGCAGAGGAAATGGTCAGAAATATGAGTATCGCGGGTATTTCACGTGAAAATATTGAGGCAGGACCTGCTATAGACCCAGAAACTGGAGCACCGCCTGCCGGAGGGCAAGATTTCGGTTTGAGGGGCTATAATTTATTTTGGACCGATCCCGGGTCAAACCTTGCATTGGTAAAAGGCGAATTTCGCACATCTTTGATAGTCAATCCTGAGAATGGCCAGATTCCGCGTTTAGCGGCTCCTCAAGTAGAGATGGAGCGCGCTAATTTTGGCGCTCGTTACCTAACCGGTGTTGGTGATGCCGCAGGCCCAGAGGCCATTCCAATAGCAGAACGTTGTTTAATTGGCTTTGGTAATACAGCTGGCCCAGGAATGATGGGCACGCTTTATAATAGTACTTATCAATTCGTACAAACCGATGACTACTTCATGATCAGTGTCGAGATGGCGCACGACGCTCGTATCATTCCAATTTTCGATTCAGCGAAGGAGGCTCGATTAAATCTCCGCCCTGAAGTTCACCAACCTTGGTTTGGTGATTCTCGCGGCTGGTATGAAGGCGATACTCTAATCGTCGAGACAGTTAATATAAATTCGTTGCAGATGTCACAAAGCTCAATTCCGATCTCTTCAACTGGAAGAATCGTAGAACGCTTTAGTCGCTATTCTGATTCTGAGATTGTCTATCAATTCACAGTAGATGACCCCAATTTGTACAGCCAACCTTGGACTGCTGAACTAAGTTATCACGTAACCGACGGTCCAGTTTATGAATATGCATGTCATGAAGGAAATTACTCAATGCCCGGTATCCTTGCAGGAGCGCGGCGGTTAGAGCGAGAAGAGGCTAGTAGATAGCTACTACTACTAGTCGGTGCTGATTTCTAGTGCGTGACCCGTGGCCCGGACAACTCACTAATATTTTCCGTTTCCCAATCTGCATATTGCCCTCGGTAATATTGTTTTGCGCGTCGAGCCAGAGCAAGCAGGGATTCGGAAATTGGCTCTCCCACTAGGATTCCTTGTGGGTCTGCCTGTTGTCTAGTCAACGAAAAATACTCGAGAGTCTCCACGGTCTCTGGGGTCTGAGGCAGGTAGCCAAGAGTCGCCTCTTCGAGATATTACCTGTACATCCCCAAATTCAAAGTCATGGGGTTCAAGTCGGTAGCCACGTTCGGCCATAGTCTTAATTGTTTCTTGTGGCAAGGGGCGGGTAATACTGTAGGTGACAAGATCGGGTGGTAAAAGTTGATGATGAAAACGCGTGGCACTGACGGCCTCTAACGGTGACATATTAAAATCCAAAATATTAACGATGGTTTGGAAGACTGAAGTAAAAATTGTTGAGCCACCGGGCGTCCCCAATACCATTTCTACCTGCTTATCTTTAAGTAAAATGGTGGGAGACATAGAAGATAACATGCGTTTTCCTGGTTGAATCTCGTTAGCGATATTTCCAACAACCCCAAAGATATTGGGCACACCTGGTTTTATGCTGAAATCATCCATTTCATTATTCAATAGAAAACCTGCGCCTTCAACGACGACACCACTGCCGAAATTCCAGTTAATTGTATAGGTGTTTGATACAGCGTTACCCCACTGATCGACAATCGAGTAGTGGGTTGTGTCAGGTGATTCTAATCCGGGTTTGACGCCATTCAACACAGAAATGTTCTGCGGTAAAACTTCTCTAGCTCGTGATTCGATGTACTTCTCGCTTATTAGTTCAGCCATACTGATATCAACGAAGGAGGGATCTCCTAGATATTCTGCTCTATCAGCGAAAACCCGTTTTTCCATTTCTGCAACAAGGTGGATGTACTGAGGGGAATTGTGTTCTAGGCCTTCGAACTGCTCCTTCAAGTAATCTTTCATTTTAAGTAATTGGATGACAGCAAAGCCCCCTGAACTAGGCGGTGGAGCAGAGACTATTTCATAGTCACGCCAATTAGCTCTAAGGGGTTCCCGCCAAATAGCTTTATAATCATCGAGATCTTCCGCACTTATCAGACCGTTACTGCGTGCCATTTGTTCGACGATTAAGCGTGAGGTTTCGCCGCGGTAAAAATCCTCTGCACCGAACTCCGCGATTCTTCGTAAGGTTTCTGCAAGTTCGGGTTGTTTGAATAATTCATCATTATTGATACTGCCAAAATATGTTTTAAAGTTTGTGGCTTCCCCAAACCAGTCGTACATCTTTCGAACGTCATTAACCAATATATCAGCCGGGATAAAGCCGTTCTCCGCAAGGTTGATAGCAGGCGTCACAACGTCTTTCCATGGCAACTTACCGTATCTCTTGTGTGCTTCCCAAAGCCCCGCAACGGTTCCCGGCACGCCGATAGCTGGGCTACCAATCAAACTGGCGTTATTGATAACGTCTCCGTTTTCATTAAGATACATCTCTTTATATGCAGAAGATGGTGCTGTTTCACGATAATCAAGAAATGTGGTTTCTCCATCCATGTGAATAAGCATAAACCCACCCCCCCCAATATTTCCGGCGTCGATGAAAGTAACAGCTAAGGAAAACCCTGTTGCAACCGCAGCATCAACGGCATTGCCACCCACTTTTAGAATGTCTTCGCTGATTTGCGCGCCATATTTGTCAGGTATTGCGACAGCGGCAGTGGATTTGACTACGTCCTCTTCGTAGGTACAGGATGAGAGTAGAAGGTAGAGAGCGGCAGTAACTGTAAATTTTTTTATATTCATAACATGAAGGTACTAGATTTAGTGTCAGGAAATACCTCAAAAAGGTTACTTTCCAGCTGCAGAACTATTTGTCCAGAATAGTATGTATAGCGATGAGATGGAACCTACTAGGGTAAGTAAAGGGAAGGGCGAGTACCCTGAGGATGTGTGTGCGGACAGACAGGTTGATGTTTGGAGAACAGGAATGAGGTTAATATCTAGTATCTACCATAAGGAAATATCGCTCTAACGCGACCCGAAAGGGAAAATAAATAGAAAGCAAATGGGAAGCTATTGTCTTTAAATCGCTAGACAAGCTATAAAGAATTCTTTTCGGGGTACTAATTAAACTAAGTGGAGATCCATGTCATGATAAAAATTATTTTAGGTGGGGTTTTTTTGATACTAGCGGCGACTGCCTCAGCGGATCCATCTGAGGAAATTAAGAGCGCAATTGAAGAGCACTACGGCTATATAAATGCCGCCGATTATACGGGTGCATCTGCACACCACAGAAGCGATTTTACTATGTACTTCCCCGATGGTGGTCCCTTGTGGGAATCCGATTACGAGTCTGTGGCAAATCGAATGAAGGCGACTCCAAATTTTCCGGAGACTATGAATCTCTTGATGAGTAATTACGATGCCGTGACCTACGATGATTGGGCAATTGTTACATTTTATTTGTCGGGCACTCACACAAGAAACGGCAAGGCATACAATGTAGTGAATCGGGTGAGTGCAGTTTGGATCAAAGAAAATGGAGAATGGGCTGAGGCCCACCACCACGAAAGCCCTCTTTTTCCAAACTAGAGAATTGGGCGATTCCGGAGTTGATTTTATGAGCCCGCACGCTGAAAAAATAGGCGTTTTTGTGGATGTCCAAAATATCTACTACACAACAAGGGATACCTTTGGGAGGTCCTTTAATTACCGGGCGTTATGGCAAATCCTCTCGCTCAAGGGGGATATTGTTGTGGCGAATGCGTATGCCACGGATCGCAACGATGAAAGCCAGAGAAAGTTCCAGAGTGCCCTCCGTCATATTGGATTCAGTATCCGACTGAAGCCCTATATTCAGAGGGCTGATGGATCTGCTAAGGGTGATTGGGATGTAGGTATTACGGTAGATGTGCTGCAAAACTCTCCCTCACTAGATAGAATTTTTCTTCTATCTGGTGACGGAGATTTCGATCTTTTAGTGGAGGCAGTGCAAACCAAGCATGAGGTTCCCGTGGAAGTTTTCGGCGTTCCCGCATTAACAGCTGATTCGCTGAAGCGAGTGGTCTCCTGTTTCCACCCTATCACTGAATCGCTGTTAATTTAGTGGGTCTCGTTCTTTTTGGTTGGGTCACACTCTCATCGATAAAGTTACGGTGTTTGGGTATTAAGTAATTAAGGTTATTGTTACTCTCATAACGGCAATCTGCACTAAATAAACTAACCGGAATCTTATTATGAGTAATACTGAACCACTAGCTTTAAAAGCGAGGCAGGATAGAACAATTTTGAATGTCACATCAGTAGAAGTTGGCACGGAAGAGAGCGTACTTCATATGCAATCAAATATGAGTGAGTATGGAAAAGTTTTGTCAACAGTGCGCTTCAGATACAACGCGGATAGACTTTCAGGAACCTTTACAGGCGAAGGTCGGGGAATTGTAGATGAAAATACTATGGTTTCAGGAACCGGGGTGGGTATTTGGAGACGAGAAGGTTCTAAAATTCATATGGAAGAACTTGTTAATATAAGTGATGGCTCTCAAAATTTAGGGAGAGCGGTTTGGGATATGAGAGAAAACACATTAACCTATGATGCCTAT
>CAWKZI010000242.1:0-4571 GCA_963854365.1 Gammaproteobacteria bacterium | reverse complement strand
CTCTCTGCTCGCCATCTCGGGCTTCGATTTTAACTGGACTCTATTCTCATACTCACACTGTAGTCGACAACGCTGCACCAGACCCCGGTAATCTTATTTTCTTCCCTGAGTACATGCAGAATGCAGGGTACCAAACGGGTTTTTTTGGCAAATGGCATATGGGTAACCACAGCGATGAACCGCAACCAGGCTTTGATCACTGGGAAAGTTTTCGTGGGCAGGGTGTTTATTACGGACCGACACTAAATATAAATGGCAAAAAGACTATCTATGATGAATCGACCTACATAACTGATTTGTTAACTGATCATGCGGTTGACTGGCTAAAACAAAGAGACGAAGAGCAGCCTTTCTTTCTCTATTTATCCCACAAAGCCGTTCATTCTGAATTTCAACCTGCTGCAAGGCATTTAGGTCAATACCAAGATGAACTCATAACCTACCCACCTTCCTATGAGACACCCAATTACGGCACTCCGCAACTGCCTTCTAAAAACGCCCAGGGCGAACCACTGCGGGGACAAAATTATTATGGTGATAGAAGGATACCTGATTGGGTTAAGCAGCAGCGAGAATCCTGGCACGGCGTTGACTACATGTATCATGGCCGTATCCCCTTCGAAGATTTTTTCTATAGGTATACCGAAACTCTTATGGGAATTGATGATAGTGTCGGTGAAGTTCTAACCTACCTCGATGAAAATGGTCTAGCTGAAGACACCTTGGTGGTCTACATGGGAGATAACGGCTTCTCATTCGGGGAACACGGACTTATTGATAAACGTCATTTCTATGAAGAATCAGCCAAAGTACCTTTACTGATTAGATGGCCGTCTCAACTCGACGGTGGAGGACCAATCAATCAATTGGTACAAAATATCGACCTTGCTCCCACGTTTCTTGCAGCTGCAGGCTTGACTCCTCCGGACTATTTCCACGGAAGTTCATTACTGCCACTGTTGACTCGACAAGAAACCACTTGGAGAGATCGCATATTTTACGAGTACTACTGGGAACAAGACTTCCCTCAAACACCTACTATGTTTGGCGTGAGAACCGATCGCTACAAATATATTCGCTATCATGGCATTTGGGATACCAATGAATTCTATGATTTAGAAAACGACCCTAATGAAATGCAAAATCTTATTGCTTCTCCAGAGCACCAAGAGCGAATAGCGTCTTTCGCTACTGAAATATATAACTGGCTTGAAACTACTGACGGTATGAACATACCGCTGAAAAAAATTGTTAGGCCTAAATTTGGCGACCACCGAAATCAAGCGGTATACTAAAATAATTCAAACCTAACAAAGAGCTCACTATGCAATTTCTCATCACTGCCTATGATGGCAACGATTCAGATGCCCTAGACCGCAGAACGGCAGCACGCCCCGCTCACATTGATGGAGTTGCTTTGCTAAAGCAAAACGGCCAGATAATTGCTGGTGGTGCAATTCTTAATGATGACAATCAGATGATCGGCTCTACATTATATGTAGACTTCGAATCAAGAGAAGAACTTGATAGTTGGCTTAATAACGACCCATATACCACTGGAAACGTTTGGCAAGATATCTCAGTTCAACCGATTCGTTTAGCTGTTAAATAGAAGCCACTTTACCTGGCTTTCGAAAAAGAAAACGGAAATAAGGGTTCCGCTAATTCGGTGGATTCCTCTCAATAATATTTTCGAAATTGCGAGCCAGTCTTAGTCAGCATAAGGAAGATTAAACCGTACTTCCAAATATACAACGACACTCTCAACAGCGGTATATTGATGAGGTGTACCTGCGTCAATCAGCACCACGTCTCCGGCGGTAACACGTCGAGCCAATCCATCCTGAATATAAGCTGTGCCATTATCTGGTCTAATAACAACGCCTCCAGTTAAGAGAGTACCAGCCCCTTCAGTAATAAAATGCATTTCAGTGCCGCGCTCATGAATAATAGGTCCAGCAGCCTCGGTGCGACGAATCAAAGCTATTTGATGATCGTCGGCGACTTTTACTCTGGATACCGCCATCGAGGGTCGCTCTGCAATTGCCTGCTGCATTGCAGACAAAATGTCAGTTGCTTGCATATAAAAAGCTGGTGGCTTTGAAGACTGAGCGGTAGCTGATACAACGCTCAACAAACAAATCATAACGATTAGCTTTAACGTTCCCATGAGGTTTCTCCCTTGTTTTCTTATTTTATTCGCTCAGAAGTGATTTCAATAAAACAGTTTTATCGACAGCCCAGTTGCACTGGGCCTAATTCTCCTAGATATTATAGAACTACGAAATATTCGTGGTGCAGAAAAATCTATTAGGAATGCAGCGGCTCTGATCTACGAGTAGAAATCTTTTTTAAGTAACTAGTTTTCGGCTGCTCCAGCCGCCAGCAAATAAGATACAACAGATTCATAGCGGCGAGATTTCGCAAAATCCAATGCACTCAACCCATCAGCATTCTCTATATCTAGATTGACTCCTGTCGCAACAGCTACCTTCACAGTATCAAGAATTAATGACTCCCTACTTTGTCCTGTTTGCCCTGCTCGTCTCTCAGGGGTACCCCAGCTTACTCGGAGCCTTGAATGCCCCATACCGACAGCTGCCATTAACAATGAGACGTCGCCTTCAACCTGAGTAAAATTGTCTCCTCGACGTTCTGCCGGAAAATGCACATCGTTTATGACATCGCTATTAGCGCCTGCCTCTAATAAAGCCTGCATTATTTTAGGTTCAGAGAATCTAGCAGCCAACCACAATGGAGTCGCACCAATTAGGGAATCGTGAAAATTATAATCTGTAGACTGGCGACGCACAGGTGTGGGCTTTTCTAATAGCGTCTCAGTATTAGCACTGTGCACTAAAAGTACTTTGATCGCTTCTAGATTGCCTCGAAGGACCGCTACATGTAATGCAGTATGACCACTTATCGCTAAATCAGGGTTGGCACCATGTTCCAATAAAAAATTTAACGTTTCTGCATTCCCTCCATGGACAGCCATAATTGCTGGACTCGTACCAAAGGCGGATACATCGTTTATACCTGCACCGCCCTCCACCAATAGCTGGGTTGTACGCAAATCACCAGACCTGGCCGCAAATATCAAGGGCGTATTGCCACCTTGTTCGATCCAAAATTTATATGCCGGATTACTGTCCTGAATTTTTTCAGATTTCACATACTGAGACCTGACCAAAGAGCGCGCAGCAACATCAGCACCGAATTCAAGGAGTGCTGCCACAGAATCAGCGTGGCCATTATTAGCCGCCCACATGAGAGCGGTTTGATCACGGGTCACTGCCAGATTTGGATCTGCGCCAGCTTGAAGAAGTTGCCTAACGACTGATCCATTGCCAGTTTGGGAAGCAGTCATGACAATAGTCTCGCCTGACTCAAGCACAATATTAGGATCAGCGCCTGCACCGAGCAGCAACTTCGTCATAACCGCATTGCCATTTTCAGCAGCTAGCCACAGAGGCGTAACCCCTAAATCAGTCACTGCATTGGGGTTCGCGCCAGCGGCCAAGAGCTTTACTGCACTTTCTTCACTTTCATGATAACTAACCCAGTGCAGAGCGGAAGTCCCGTCGCCATAGACGGCATTGGCCTGGAGGCCGTCATCCAAAAGTGTATGCAAAGTTTGCCAGTCTGCGTCTTTTGCTGCTTGCACAACAACAGGCATTCCCTGAGCAAGCGCAGCGGTTGCCAATAAAAATTGGAGAATGAAAATGTTTAAAGAAAGCAGAAGCTGTCTACGCAAGCTAGGTAGCATATTTTCAGTAATCCTGTATTTTTTGTGACCTATTACTGTTCAAATACTATTCGAACTGTACAGCCTAGAAAATTGGAAGTGGATCCTTGCTTCCACCAATACGATCAACTGGAAACTTAAAACGTTCCATTAGAGTAAGATGCAAATCGGCCATCGTCGGTTGGTGAGAGTACTGAATATGATCACCACCATACAACCAACCCGCTCCGCCACCCATCAACAATACTGGTAAATTATTCCCTGCATGAACTGTACTGTTTGAGAGACCTGCTCCGTATAGAATTGTCATATTATCCAGCAAATTACGGTCACCTTCCTGCACAGCGGCTAGTTTATCCAGATACCTAGCGAACAAGGTGGTGTGATAAGTGTTAATCCGCGACATCTTCTCAACCAACTGTGGATTATTGTTGTGATGAGATAAAGGATGATGAGCATCAGGCACATCAATCTGAGGATATGGTCGAGCGCTTTGTTCTTTACTCATCATAAATGTAATAACGCGAGTTAAGTCAGTTTGCAATGCGAGAACTTGCAAGTCTTGCATGATTTCCATGTGATCTTCGTACTCTGGAGGAACACCGGCGGGTTGATTGATCTCCGGTAAATCTTGATCAATTTGTTCCTCCGCTTTTTGGATACGTCGCTCGATATTTCGAACTGATTCAGTGTAGCTACCGATAAGATGACGATCTTCGGCACCCAAATTAGATTCCAAGCCTCCAAGTTTATCAAGTACAGCATCTAAAATACTGCTTTGCTGTTTCAGGCGAACTTCACGAGCATCACGAGCAGTACTGCC
>CAWKZI010000241.1:0-4587 GCA_963854365.1 Gammaproteobacteria bacterium | reverse complement strand
TTGTTGTATTCACTTTATGCTCAATTCATTTCAAAAAGGCAACCTGATGCACCTAAATTAAATACTTTTATACTCAAAGAATTTTTTAGAATGCAAAAGAGTCATATTTTAAGACTCCTTTCTACGGGCATCATTAGCTGCTCTACTTTCGTGCTGTGTAGCTCATTGAGTTTTTCCCAAAGCCAAGCAACATCTTTGGAAGAAATTGTTATTGTTGCAAATCGAGTTCCTATTCCAATAAAAAAAATCGGCAGTTCAGTTTCAGTTCTCAACCAAGAAGAGATCCAGACAAGGGGCAATATCTCCCTCACTGACCTATTGCGACAGACTCCTGCAGTTGGAGTTACCAGC
The DNA here is from genome assembly GCA_963854365.1 of Gammaproteobacteria bacterium. Classification (GTDB taxonomy): domain Bacteria; phylum Pseudomonadota; class Gammaproteobacteria; order Pseudomonadales; family Pseudohongiellaceae; genus UBA9145. The sequence continues at coordinate 4,236 of CAWKZI010000241.1, read as the reverse complement.
AATGGTGGAGTCGGTGCTACTTCTGCCTTACGTATACGCGGAGAGGAAGGGTTTCGTACTCTGACTCTTTTTGATGGACTAAAGTTATCTGACCCAAGCGGGCCACAGGTTACAGCACCAATAGAGCACATTCTTACAAGCGGTCTTGGCAGGGTAGAGATACTGCGGGGCCCTCAAGGGCTAAGTTATGGCGCCGACGCCGGAGGCATCATCAATATTTCTTCGCGACAATCTGGTACTGATATGAATATCACTTTAGATGGGCAGTCAGGTTCTCGCGGCACTCATTTAGTATCTGCTATCGTTACGGAAGACTCTGAGAGAGTAAATTTTACCTTGATAGCTAATGATTTTAAGAGCGATGGTTACAATGCGCGCGCATCCGATATCCAAATAGCAGATGATGATGGTTATGAAAATACTTCTTATCATGCTCGTGTTGGGTTCCAAGTCAGTGATAATTGGCTATTAGAAATTGTTCAGAGAAATGTTGAGGGAGAAACTCAATATGACGGCTGCTTTTTCGGCAGCACTGTATATGATTGTCTCGCTGTTTATGATCTTAATGCTAACAGGGCATCTCTTTCTTATACTTCACCATCCTTTACTCACTCTCTTAGTTTCTCAAACACAAAAACTGATCGTGAGGATTTAGCCTTGGGAAACCTTTCCTTCAACTCCGAAGGTGAATTAAGTCGTTGGGAATATGTAGCTAGTGCAAGCAACTTACCTGGCATAGATTTAGTATTTGGCGTCGATCTGGAAAAAGAAGAAAATGGAAAAATGGAGCGCGATAACAAAGGTGTTTATGTGGAGTTATTGAGTGACTTCTCGGATAATTTGTTCCTCTCTGCAGGCGTACGACAAGATGACAACAATGATTTTGGGGAATACGACAGCTATCGTCTTTCTTCTGCTTATCTATTAGCTCTTGGCAGTTCAACATTAAAATTGAAGGCTAGTTATGGTTCAGGGTTTCGTTCTCCAAGTCTGTTCGAAATTATCTATAATTCTGGGGCCTTCTCCTCTCCACCGGCATCTTTAGTTAGCTTAAAGGAAGAAACCAGTAAGGGGTTCGAATATGGATTCGAATTCTTCGCTGGTGAGCGATTAAGCTTTGAGACAGTAGTTTTTAATCAGGAAATTGAAGATGTGATCTATTTCGATTTATCGGGTTTTAGCGGCTATATGCAAGACATTGGCAAGAGCACTTCTGAGGGCGTAGAGTTGTCAGGAAATTATTCTTTGGATGTTCAGTGGGAGATCTCAGCTAATTATACTTATAATGAAACAGAGCGCCCAAACGGCAGTCAACGGTTACGCCGTCCCAAGAGACTCGCGAATCTCGGAATAAGATATCGTGATAACGGAGATAGGTTGAGTGTAAACCTCTTTTATAGAGCCTCTAGAGATTCCCTAGATGAAGTTTTTGGCACAGCTATTCCACTAGATGATTTCGAGGTTCTGGACCTCACCGCCACTTACAAAGTGAACGAACGTTTGGAGCTTTATGGTCGAATCGAAAATGGCTTGAACGAAAACTATTCAGAAGTCACGGATTTTCTGGCGCCGGAGCGGGCTTCTTACTTAGGTTTACGAGTTAATTTTTAATTAAGGAGATAATTGTGTCCGAAAGTAAAGAGAGAAACGAACGTCACAAGAAAGCGATGATTCGTAAAAAGGAGCATATTGATGGCCGCATAGCAGAAGCAACAATCGATAAGGGTCTAATGGTGGTGTTAACTGGCAATGGCAAAGGCAAGAGCTCTTCTGCTTTTGGCATGCTCGCTAGAAGTGTTGGGCATGGTTTACGCTGTGGCGTAGTTCAGTTTATTAAAGGCCAGTGGGAATGCGGTGAACAGATGATGTTTCAGGACAATCCTCTCGTTGAATTCTATGTGATGAATACCGGCTTCACTTGGGAGACTCAAGATAGAGAGAAAGACATCGAAGCGGCTTTATCCACATGGGAAAAGGCTGAGGCATTGTTAAAGAACGAAGATACAAATGTAATAATCCTAGATGAACTTACATATATGCTTACCTATGGCTATTTAGATAAGGAATTAGTTCTTAACGCATTGGAGAGCAGACCTTCTCAACAGCATGTAATTGTAACTGGTCGCAATGCTTCAAAAGAGCTTATAGAAATAGCAGATACAGTAACCGAGCTCGGTGAATCCAAGCATGCCTTTTATGATGGAGTCAAAGTTCAAAAAGGAATTGATTACTAAAATGGCAATGCTATCTTGCCACTTACTAATAAATATAAATAATGGAATCTCATCTAAATTGCGAAAAATACTCTGTATATTGCTAACTATAATCTATTGCTCATTCACTGCTCATCTATCCAGCGCAGCAGACGTTATGGATGATGAAGGCACAATTGTACGCCTTGAAAAACCCGCAGCTCGGATTATCAGTCTCGCCCCGTCACTCACTGAAATTGTTTATGCTGCAGGCGCAGGTGCAAAATTAGTGGGGACAGTTGAATATAGCGACTACCCTGAAGAAGCAAAAGCTCTACCGATAATCGGTCGCTTTGATTTATTAAATATGGAAAGAATTTTGGAACTACAACCAGACCTGATTGTTGCCTGGCAAACTGGAAACCCAAGAGCTTCTATTAACCGACTACGTGAATTGGGATTGACAGTTTACATAGCAGAGCCAAAGAGGCTTGCCTCTATTCCTTCACACATCGAGAGACTTTCTATCTTAGCAGCAACCGAGAATTTGGCCCAAAAATCAATAGCTACTTTCAATCTTAAACTCGATTCTTTGCAGCAAGAATTCAGCTTTAAATCTCCGGTAGATACCTTCTATCAAGTTTGGGATACACCATTGATTACTGCCGGAGGCATTGAACTCATTAATGACATTATCAAGTTGTGTGGAGGAAAGAATATATTTTCAAATATACAACTGGTAGCCCCTAAAGTCAGTGAAGAAGCGGTGTTAGTTCGAAACCCTCTAGTAATCGTTGCTAGTGGAATGGATATTGAAAGACCAGAATGGTTAGACAATTGGAAGCGTTGGCCCAGCATCGATGCTGTGAAGATGAACAACCTTTTCTTCGTACCACCTGAATTATTGCAGAGGCATACGCCGCGAGCATTGGATGGTGCTGAACAAATGTGTCGCCACATCGACACAGCGAGAAACCGGTTGAAGGACTAGCATATCCCTAATTCTGCACTAAATTATTAGAGGCCCAGATTCATACTCTGCTGCATTGTGAAATTGCAGACTCGCAATAATAGCCCTTCCTTTTATCTCTAGACTTACGCGACTGAAACAAGCAAAGGGGATTATTAATGGAAAGCTGCTATTAAGTGGCATACCTAAAACAGTCGGCAGAATAACTCGGATCACGCCACCATGAGTAACTAGAAGAACATGGGTACCGTCTTCCATTTCAGAGATTTCTTGCCACGCATTGAGAATCCTATCTTTGAAAGAGAGATAGTCCTCTCCATTGGGCGGAGCCAATTTCGAAAGGTCCTTTCTAAATGCCTTAAATTGATCTGCAGCCTCTTTTCGCCATTCGCTCAGTAACATTCCATCCCAATCCCCATAATCAATTTCCTGCCACTGATCATTCACCTGAAGATCTGTTTTAGTGTGTTGAGAAATTTCTTCTGCAAATTGCCGACAGCGTTGCAGTGGCGAGGATATTATATGAGTCCAGTTTGGTGTAAGTGTAGATTTTCTACCCAAATCAACCAGAGCAGTAGACCGGCGCATTTGCTGCCAACCCAAATGAGTCAGCACAGGATTAATTCTTCCCCGAAGTATATCTCCACCCTCTGGTTCGCCATGGCGCAAAATATCGATGACTATTCTTTTTGAAGTGGCTCTCACAATCAGGTCATTAAGTTAAATTTTTAATTTTGGAAAAAGTCTTAACTTCTTATCTTAAGTGCCCAAGTTTATCAATTTTTACGGCCAGATAACTTTCGTTATGGGGGTTGGCCATAGTATGAATTGGCACGATCTCTACTTCGAATCCCACTTCTCTTAAAGCATCGACTTTCCGTGGATTATTCGTCATTAGCCGTAAATTTTTCACATCAAAATATTCCAGCATGGGTTTACAAATTTGGTAGTCTCGACTATCGGGTTCAAATCCAAGTTGTACGTTAGCCTCTACCGTATCGGCGCCAGAATCTTGTAAGGCATAGGCTTTAATTTTATTTAGCAATCCAATGCCTCGACCTTCCTGGCGGAGAT
>CAWKZI010000240.1:0-4591 GCA_963854365.1 Gammaproteobacteria bacterium | reverse complement strand
TCGCTGACGGTGCAGACCCCCGCTCCTTTGGGGAATCATCAATGCTCAATTCCGACTATGCTTATCGGAGCGCGCTAGATTTAAGCGCCACGTTCGGTGCTGGCTTCGCGGAGCGGCTTGATAGCCTTGCTGAAGATAGTTGGCAGGGACCAGTACAGAGTGGTTTCGGCTTTCACCTGATCTTGCTCAGCGCTATTCATCCGTCTCAACCTTCTCCCTTCGACGCAATGCAGCGACAAGTATTACAGGACTATCGCCGCTCACAGCAGATGAATGCGCGAGATGCCTACATTGAGAACCTGATAGACGAATACAAAATTACTGTGCTACCGCGATGAGAAAACTTGTACTCGCACTATTAGTCTTTGGGCTTTCCGGACTCGCAACCGCACACGAAGTGCGCCCTGCATTTCTTAGGCTCACAGAATCTCTGAGTGATTCAGGAGGCTTGGTTTATGAGGCGTCTTTGCGACAGCCTCAGATCGATGGACGCTACCTAGGGCTCGAACTGGCAAGCAACTGTGATGCAACTCCTCTCTCTGCAAGGATTACCGATGGCGCATTGATCGAGGTGTCTGAGCTAATTTGCGACGAAGAGGGGTTGCAGACTATTGAGATCGTTGGCTTGGAGCGAACTCTGGTCGATGTTCTGGTCAGTCTTGAGCGCTCAAACGGTGAAACAGTGGAGCTGCTAATTACCGGTTCCGAGCCCCGAGTCGATCTCAGAAATGCAACGCCCAGCCTCCCAATTTACCTAACAATAGGCGTCGACCATCTCCTGTTTGGTTTTGACCATGTACTATTCGTTATAATGCTCTTGTATCTTGTGCGCAATACCCTCGAAATAGTAAAAGTGGTGACCAGCTTTACTATCGCGCATTCTCTCACTTTAGCACTTTCAGCTTTGGACATCGTTACTTTGTCTGCCGCTCCAGTAGAGGCAGTGATAGCTGGCAGCATCGTTCTGCTCGCTTATGAAAACCTGAACGGCAAAACTTCTCTGATCAAACAATATCCTTTTCTAGTCGCTTTCGCTTTTGGCTTGTTACATGGCCTAGGTTTCGCAGGAGCGCTCTCGGAAATAGGGCTGCCAGAAAGTGGCACTATAACTGCGCTGTTCTTGTTTAATGTCGGAATCGAGTTGGGTCAGCTAATAATTATTGCGTTAGTACTTACGGCACTTGCCGTGTTTCACGTGCGATACAACCGCCTTATCTACGAGACTCCAATCTATTTTGTCGGTTGTATTTCAAGCTTTTGGTTCTTCCAACGAAGTTGGCAGATCCTATCTCCCCTAGTTAGCTAATTTCTAAAGAAGACAGCAACAGGAAAACCAGTGTCCGCCGAAATTAGGTAGCATCAATAACGATAACCTGAGGGACTATACTCAACCGCGCCTGGAAATTTCATCTGTCGTGGTACGGTGTGTCCAACCAAAATTGGTGAGTCCACTGACGTGCCACGTGCATGGCTACGCATAAAGTCATTCTCTTCAGCTCGGGATGGAACTCCGCCTTGCAAGCATCGCTTCACTACTTCCGCTACTTCCGCTGGCTTATCGAGCTGCGGATAGTGCCCGGCCGTTGGCAGATACCACAGAGAACTTTCCACATCACGATCATTCAAATAAGTTTGCCAAACATGGTTGGCAACCCTGGCCGGTTGGCCCGCGTCCCTGAGACCCCATATATAACCCACTGGGACAAGGCTCCTTTTCAGGTTCTCCAGCCAACGATGTTCGTTGGCGGCTCGTTCAAGCAAGTATTTCCCGACATATAACCTCGCTCCAATGCCATCATTAAAAGCATGAATATCAGCATTAACGACCCGCCGTTCCGGACCGCTAGTGATTCTGGGTAGTGCCTTGAGTTCGGCAATTTGCTCGGGCCCCTCAACCGGATGAAGTAGCGGTGCACGATTTGCACCTAAGGTAGACAGGGGCAAATACATGCCAGAATTAGACATGAAGTGATAGTTGATCTCATATCCCGGGTCAGGGTTGTCCAAATAATTACCCAGGAACGCCAATCCTACACTCACCCCTCTGTCATGAGTAAACAGATGGAACTGCTGCCAGCCCAGAATATTCGTCACGAAATGATCAAGTAATTTGGCGTCATCCTCTAACATGTAGGAGTAGCTATTTTGTGGCTTGTCGGAAAAACCAAACCCCGGGAAATCCAGTGCCGCAATAAAGTAATCATCCTGCAGATAGGGAATCAATTCCGAGAAATCTATACTGCTGGTTGGATATCCGTGTACCAGTAGTAAAGGCGGATTGGATGGATTGCCGAAGGTACGATAGAAAACCTGTACTTCCTGATTGTTATTAAATTCAGTAGTGGAGGTCCATGGAAAATAACTTCCTTCTTCATGCCAGTTTTTTGCCAGCGAGGAATAGAATGTGAAATCTGTTGATTGCGCCAAGGCAGAAAAGGGAAATGTTGCAGCTCCCGCCGCCGCCATTTTTAACAGTTGTCTGCGTTTCATTGACTTGTGACTCCTAACTGGGTTGTCCAGAGTAGATTTATCAAACACTGCTCACGAGGGATAGAACGCAAAGCCGTCAGTTTAATTACCGCATCGATTATTTTTGGCATAGGCGCGGGCAGCTGTAGAAAATAAATCTGTCCCCATTATTTTATCTCAGTACATGCCGCTCTAACATTTGTCGTCTAACCACCGCGCCGTAAACATTTCCGTTAGCATCCACTCCAACACCCTCGGCACCCGAGTGATCGTCCCGCAGAGGTTCCATGTCTTCGATGAATGCAGTCACTGTTCCATCAACGGCTGAGCCGATACGAATACCCTTTCTTATTCCCATTAATTCACCCGCACCGGTGTCGGGTCCGGATTCCGAATCGGCCACATAAATTTTGTCATCAGCAGTAATGAAAATACCGCTAGGGCGACCGAACTGCCTCCATTCGTCTATAAAAACTCCCTCCTGACTAAAAATCTGGATGCGATTGTTGTCTCTATCGCCAACAAACAACCTTCCTTGGGAATCCATGGCTATGCTATGGGGTTCGCTGAATTCCCCTTGCCCTGATCCTTTGCTTCCCCATTGCTTAATGAACCTTCCCGTAGATGAATAATGCACAATTCGATTATTCATGCCACCCCGGTGGCTCTCGGCGACAAAGATGTCCCCGTCGTTAGGATCAACAACAACGTCAGTCGGATTGAAAAGAAGTCCCGGTGTTGATCCGCCCCGCGCTTGTTGTCCCAGCGTCATCAAAATCTCACCGTCGGGGCTGAACTTGAAAACCTGATGCCCAATGCTATCGTTACTGCGCGCGTCCGTGACCCAAAGATTCCCTTCATAATCCACCGTGCCGCCATGGGGAAAAATAAACAGTCCTGCACCAAAAGAATTCAGTAAATTACCGTCATAGTCATATTTAAGAATAGGTGCTTCGCTTCGACCCTCACAGGAGTTGTCAATGCAGCGGTGTATCACATAGATGAATTGACCATCAGGAGAAGGTTCCACGGCAGTAACTGCAGCCCATTTTGACCCTTGAGGTAATTCGCCCCAACTGCGTTGTGTCTCATAGGGCTGAGGCAGGTCATTGCGCACGCCGTGGGCAATGCTTGACGCCGATTGGGATTGGGCGTGAGTGTGTATCCCCGTATCGGCAATGAGGAGCGATACCGCGAGTAGCGCTAGTGTTTTTATTGTTCTCATGAGTGAACCCAGTAGTAATGAAAATTAATAGGGACCGAAATTATTCAGCGTTGATTTAGCAATCAAGTTACTCACATCATTCTGATTGCGGATATTTCCGCAAAGCCATGCCTCCTGTGAGTGAGCCATAGATATTGCCATCACTATCAGCAGTAACTCCCTCCTGACTACCGTCGCTGTCGGTGTCCTCGATAAACAAAATAATTTCACCGTCTCTAACATGACCAACTCGGATGCCCTCTTCAAAGCCAGGATTAGATTGTGCTGTGTTTGAAGATGAGGAATCGGCGACATACAACAGGTCATTGTCATCGATGAACATGCCACTGGGACGACCAAATTGTTTCCACTCATCGATAAATTTACCTAGCTGGTCAAAAATGAGCACTCTGCTATTACCACGATCACCAACAAATAACCTCCCTGCCGAGTCCATAGCAAGTGCGTGAGGCGTGTGAAACTGATTCGGACCGTCGCCAGCTGAGCCCCATGTCATGAGAAAGTCCCCACGAGAATTAAACTTTACTATGCGAGCGTTGGAGCGTGGACCATGCCCATCACCGACAAAAATATCGCCATTGGGTGCAACGAGAACTGCCGATGGCATATTGAATGTGTCCGGTCCGTCGCCGGGAATGCCGGGTTTGCCCAGGGTCATGAGCAGCTCACCTTCGGGGCTGAACTTGAAAACCTGATGGCCCTTACCTTCGCTAACAGTATCGATTTCACGTGAGCCAACATCATCCGTCACCCAGACATTGCCATCTCTATCCACAAACAACCCATGGGGGCGCTGGAAAAGATTTGCGCCAAAGCTGAGAAGGTGATTGCCCTCTCGATCGAATTGCATGATAGGAGCAAGATTTGAACCTCGGCAATCGGAGCCGCCGCAGCGAT
>CAWKZI010000239.1:0-4611 GCA_963854365.1 Gammaproteobacteria bacterium | reverse complement strand
TATCATTTCAGTTATTGCTAAGAACCCAAAAATTCTGGAAGTGTTTTCGAATTAATTATTGATACTCTATTTCCGCTTGTTCTGCTCATTTACAATAATCGCTGCTTGTTGTTTTTAAGAAAACTGGCTAACGAGAAATTTGACTAAGAAGCTATTGGCTTTACCGCCTATTAGCGGAGCAGCAATAAATCACCATTTCAGCGGTGATGTATTTTAAATACCTATGATGACTAACGCCAGCTGGGCGTCAATATCAAACGTCGTGATTAACAAATTTCTAATCAACTGAATACCGATAAATATAAATATTGGTGAAAAGTCCAAGCTACCCATTGGGGGAATAATCTTTCTCAAAGGCCCCATGACCGGCTCAGTTAGCTGCCAAATTAGTCTTAATATAGGATGAGGGTTTGTGCTGCCAGAAAACATCATTACAAACGACATAATAATAGAACCGATTATGGCGTAGTAATAAATATTAACAATGAAATAGATAACCCCAACAAAAGCCCAAGTAACTATATTGCTTACGCCTGGAATCTGGCCGCCGTAGATAAGAATCAACGAGCATATAGCAACGGCTTCTACTAGCAGGGCTACAACTAAAGTTGAAAAATCTATACCCTTATATCCAGGGATAAAAGTTCTAAAACCTCGTATCAAGGGATCCGTCAGTTTAACTACAGCCTGTGAAATAGGGTTATAGAAATCTGCTTTTGCTATTTGCAATAGGAATCTAAGCAATGTCGCGAAAAGAAAAATTCCTCCTAATGTATTTAAGATTAGCGCTAGTGAACTTTGAAATGCTCCCATAATTTTTCTCTGGTTTTGTAAATTACTTCTAAAGAATGCTTAACTATTTTCTAATCTCAATATTGTCAGTCTTTCCCAAATTCTTCAGCTAACTCGACAGACCGTCGCTGTGCAGCCTGCACTGCATCTGTCACAAGTTTACGTAGACCACCATTCTCAAATGCAAGTATCGCTTGTTCCGTTGTCCCGCCAGGAGAAGTTACGTTTTTTCGCAAAGTTTCAATGTCATCATCACTACTAATGGCCAGTTCTGCAGCACCTAGCGCAGTCTGGTAACTTAGCTGCCTTGCTAAGTCCTCACTCAAGCCTAATTGTACTGCGGCTTTTTGTATCGCTTCGATGAATAGAAAGAAGTAAGCTGGACCACTTCCTGAGACTGCGGTTACAGAATCAATGTCTTTTTCCTCCGCAACCCACACACTAATTCCTACTGCTTCCATGATTGCTTGTGCAATTTCCCCCTGAGAATCACTAACTGCTGAATTTGCAAAAAGCCCACTAGCACCTCTCCCAATCAATGCAGGTGTGTTTGGCATGCTTCTTACTATAGAAGAGTCAGTCCCTAACCATGCCGCCAAATTATCTGCTGTTATCCCTGCAGCGATGGAGATGATGAGCGGCTTATTGCTACGAATTTCCTTAGTTAACTGCAGGCAAACATTCTTCATTGCCTGCGGCTTCACTGCTAGAACTAACACATCAGCTATAGCAGCAAAGTCCTCGCTGCTCGCAGTATTAACTTTGCTGGAAGTGGCTAGTTGTTCGAGCTTCTCTTGATCGATATCGGCCACCCAAATACTGGCCGGGTTAATTCCAGTTGCTAACAAACCTTTAATCAGGCTTCCTGCCATATTGCCAGCGCCAATGAATCCAATCGAGGTATTTTTTAAGTTGAGGTCCTGCAATTTGCGTTCCTGATTAAATCAGTATTCTTTATAGGGAGTCTATTCTAGCGTATTTAGCAAAGCTCGGGACACAAGTTTGATCTATTTCCGGGCGCCAAAAATTCCAGTTCCGATTCTAATCATGGTTGAGCCTTCTGCAATAGCTGCTTCGAAATCATTGCTCATCCCAAGAGAGAGTGTATTTATAGAAGGGTGCAGCGATTTAAGGTTTTCGTATTTGGAGAGCAAAGCGTTGAAACACTTTGTTTGTTCTTCAAATGATAGCAATGGTGCGGGAATAGCCATAAGGCCCCTGAGAGAGAGCCTGGGTAATTGGCCAATCAAATTGCATAATTCAGCACTTTTATCGAGAGACACGCCAGATTTACTGTTTTCTTCTGAGAGATTTACCTGGACACAAACATTTAGATTTTCTAAATCTGCGGGCCTCTGCTCATTTAATCTAACAGCAAGCTTCTCTCTATCGACACTGTGAACCCAGCTAAAGTTCTCTGCTATGCCTCGAGTTTTGTTACTTTGCATGGGGCCTATGAAATGCCAGTTAAGATTTAAGTCTAGCAGAGTATCGATTTTGTTCTTTGCTTCCTGGTAATAATTCTCGCCGAAATCTAGCTGGCCAGCCCTGTGGGCTGCTCGAACCTTTTCAATACATTGGTGTTTGCTCACTGCCAACAGGTTAACTGAGCCTGGCGCTCGCTTATAGCGCACTTCTAGCTGAGCGATCTGCTGTTTAATAGAGCTGATATTTTCTGCTATCTTAGTCACGTTTCTATACTAACTTAACGCTGTAAATACTGCGACATTTAGCAAAAGAGGGGCAATATGGGTGAAATCGGCAATGTTGGCTAGCTTAAGAACAGTCGGAAATAAGAAGCAATAATAACAGACGCAAGTAACATTAAAGTTACAATTAGGGTTAAGTTCAAGGAAGAAGATAAAGCCAACGAATATTACAGAATTTTTAGGTATTTAATTCAGTAAACCAATTTTCCAGAATAATCTGAGCTGCTATATTATCGATAGCACCTCTTTTTTTGTTGCCGTTTTTTCCTGCAACTAATTCGATGGCCGCTTTAGAAGACAGTCGTTCATCGATACCAAAACAGGGTTTACCAAAACGACCGTGAAGCCGATTAGCAAATTTAGTTGCTCTAACTAAAAGCGCGCTATCAGATCCATCAAGGTTATAGGGGAGTCCGACAACAAAAACATCTGGCTGCCATTCGCTAATCAAACTTTCGATTTGATTCCAGTTAGGAATTCCATCTTTGGCTTTAAGCACGGCAATCGGTTTGGCCGTAGCAGTTAGGCTTTGTCCATAGGCAACACCAATGCGCTGGGTCCCGTAATCAAACGCCAGCGCTTTTACTGTTTTAGATCTATTCGCTGGAAAGGCTTTTACTGACATTTATTTTTATTCTCTTTATTCCCTGATTCTAGGAATGACCTGCTTTTGGCGAAATCTTGTGCAGATCTATTCCGAGCAAAGCTGCTGCTTTATTCGCTTTCTTAGTGAAGTCTTTAGAGAATATCAACTGTGGATCGGCAGGGGCAGTTAACCAGGTATTGGAAATAATTTCTTCTTCTAATTGGCCAGCGTCCCAACCGGCGCAACCCAATGCAACCAAGTAGTTATCCGGCCCTCTACCCGCGGCAATATCTTGCAAAATGGTTTTCGATGTGCAAATTTTTATTTCCGATGTGACATTAATCGAGGATTCCCAATTTGTCTTGGAGTCATGGAGAATGAAGCCTTTGTCCCTTTCGACAGGTCCGCCTGCTAGAACCTGCTCGTGACGAAAAGGGCCGTCATCAACACCAGAAATGATATCTAACTCATCAAAGATATCTGCTACACAGGCAGTAAGCGGTTTGTTGATAACTATTCCCAAGGCGCCTTCACTATTGTGTTTCCACAAATAGGTGACGGTATTGGAGAAATAGGAATCCATTAACTGCGGCATTGCAATTAAGAATTGATTTTCCAAATATTTTGAATTGGTCATACTTTGTGTATCAATAATTACCAAATAGTATGTGAATAATTAGAACAAGAGTAGGTAGAAGACAGCAGCAGTTGAGGATTAATGATTCAGTAGGTTGTCATAGCGTTTCCTTCATGAAAACGCCAAGTTCGGATGATTTCGAGTATATCAGCTTCTGCACGCATTGCCTTAGAGAATGCTTGGAAAGGAGTGGCCAAGTTGATGATTTTTACTGCTGCCTGATCGAGAACACTATAGCCTGAAGACTGCAAGATCTCCGTTCTATAAACTTCGCCGTTAGGAAGAATGGAAACTAACATTCGTAAACTTCCATACAACTGCTGCCGTCTGGCTGCAGATGGGTAGTTTAAATTTCCCACCGCTTCAATTTTTCTACGCCACTTATCCAAGTATTCGGCATCCTGGGCCTTTTGAGTTGACGCTGAAGAAATTATGTATTTACGAGGTCGCTTTGCGTATTCCTGTCGTTTGATATCGAGCTGTACCTGCAAGCTCGCAATGGCTAGACTTAAATCATCTGTAGCCACTTGTTCTGCAAAATTAGACACTTCTTCAATCTCGCGTTTTTCGATTTCTTGACTTATTTGATTATCATTTTCAAACGAGGAGATGACTACGGTTTCTTGTGTGTTTATTTCATTGATTATCTTAAGAACATTATTTAATGGAGTTACCTCATGAATTAAATCGTCATTGAAATCAGACTCAAATGGTGTGCTAGGAATGATCTCATCATCCAAGGTGCCGCTGCCAGTTTGATCTTCTTGGGCAAGAAAATCTGCGTCATCGGGAGCAATTTCACTCCTATACTGAACCATGGTGATTTCTAGGGCCGGCTCACTATTAATTTCATCAATGCTAGTAAAGCCAACACCAAGAATTATTAT
>CAWKZI010000238.1:0-4621 GCA_963854365.1 Gammaproteobacteria bacterium | reverse complement strand
TGACTCGCCTCCATCATGACGTGGTAAATAAGATGTTGTTCCATCACGCCACGAACTAAATCTGACCCAGGACCTATGGCATAGATTGCAACATCTTCCCCGGCATGGGTTTCGTCACTGAGGGGAATCAAGGTTTCACTATGAAAACCCTGGTCAGTAGTATCTATATTAGTTAGATCTACTCTACCTGCATTTATTTCTTCACGGTAGATTGCATCAGCAGTTTGCGCATCTGGAAGAGAATGTTGCCCATGTCCGTTTGCATATCCGAGAGTAGTGTACGGTAGGCCGTCAGCCGCTAATGCAGGCTCAGTATTAGTGGCGCCACTAGCATCCAGTCCAACTACTTTCCCGAGAATCGGATTACCACGAGCAGGGTAACCCGCGATCGTGAAGACATGGCTGTGATCAGCAGTAACAATTATTAAAGTGTCGCTTAGATCTACCATTTCAACTGCAGTTTTAACTGCAGTCGCTAATTCAATCGTGTCCACTAAAGCTCGTTGTGGATTAGTAGCATGATGTGCGTGGTCGATCCTGCCTGCTTCCACATTCAAGTAAAATCCTTTCTCATTCTTGCTGAGAAGCTCAATTGCCTTTGCGGTCATTTCGCTAAGAGAAGGCTCGCCTGCTTGATCTGACTCTAAGTCAAAATTGTAATTCATGTGCGATGGTTGAAATAAGCCCAACAGATGATCTGTCGCATCGACATCAATTGCATCAAACTGTTTTTTGTTCCAAATATATTGACTATTGTCATGCTCTCTTAGCCACTCCTGTGTGAGGTCGCGTCCATCTAATCTTTGGCCCATATTTCCTGTTTCGGGGTCTGCTCCTTCTTCTCGGAGTATGAAGCTTTGGCGTCCTCCACCCATCGCAACCTCGAGGCCATCTGACCCTGGAAGATTAGTTTGAAATTCAATTAACTGCCGTGCGATATCAGCACAATTTCCAGGATTGGAAAGATTTTCTGCGTCGCGGTCATCTTCGAAATTACGATCCATTATATGGGCATAATTGGACGCGGGAGTGGCATGGGTGAGCCTGGCTGTAGAAACAACACCAGTGGACAGTCCGCGCATCTCAGCGCGCTCGAGAAAAGTTAGGACTTGATTGCCTGTTTGTGAATCGCAATCTCCTCGAATGACGTCTTGATTTACACTGATTAGGCCACGATCAGTTTTAACGCCTGTTGCCATAGCAGTCATAGTACCTGCTGAGTCTGCAACTTGAGCATTGGTGTTATATGTTTTGGAGAGTGCTACATTAGGGAAGGACTCGAAGAAGAGCTCGTTTTCTTCGCCAGATTCACCGCGTAACTGACCTTCAAAAATTCTTGCTGCAGTGACCGTTGAAATTCCCATACCATCACCAACAAACAAGATGATATTCTTAGCTACAGCGTCTGCGGGGATAGCATTTCTGAGGGCCTTGTTTCGTTGAATTGCTGCTTGCCCATCGGCATACCAAGGCTGAGAAGTTTCTTGGGAAAGTGTTGATGTTCCTGTCACTAGGAAACAACCTAACAAACAAGCTTTTATTTTATTAGTGAGACATTTCATAGTGTGATCCCGGAGGTTTTTTGCCTGAATTCAGTGATAAATATTCTTTAATCTTACATGAATTTGGGGTTGAATCCTCAAGTAATTGAAATAAGGCTTTAGTGTTTTATCTGTCAGACCGAGAACTAAATAGTGCTACAAAAATAGACTAGTAAAGGAAATGTAATGTCGATTGAAATTACCTATTGTGCGGCTTGAGATTATAAACCCGAGGCAGATCGTGCATCCGCCGAAATAGGTTTAGCTTGCGGTAAACTGCCAACACTAGTTGCAGGCAGTGGCGGTATATTTGATGTCGTGCGAGATGGAGAGCTGGTGTTTTCAAAGCATAGCTTAGGCAGGTTTCCCAGCGAGGGCGAGCTTCGAGGCTTGCTCGCAGGTTAAATTTAGTTCTAATCAATAGACTTTATATGAGGACAGAAGCAATTTCTTCTCAATAAATTATGAATGAAGTTTACAAAAAATCACAAAAAATATTACATTGGTTGTTAGCGTTTCTCGTATTGTTTTGGCTTTTTGTAAGTGGTGCGCTAGTTGAGTCATCTGAAGGTGCAGATAAAGCAATGATTCTTCCAATTCACTCAGGTGGCGGACTTATCATTTTATGTTTGATGGTTTACCGTTTTTGGCTACGATTGGTAAATTCAGTTATTCCTTCTGATGCGCTCAAGCCTTGGGAGAAAATCTGGAGTGTTAGAACTCATCTAACAATTTATGCATTAGTGTTATTGATGGTGCTAAGTGGGATAGGGCAGGGGGTATTTTTCGAGCAAGAAGTCCGCGCCTTTGGCTTTATCAATATTACCTTAGGCCATAACGAATCTATTGTTTCCGTCTTTCATTTTATTCATGAAACCACCGCGAATTTATTAAAGCTATTAATCACAATTCACATAATTGCAGCCCTGAAACATCAATTTATTGACCGGAATAGTTTGTTGAAGCGAATGAGCTGAGTAAGGGGTACTAATACTGGCTCTTCAGGGATCCCTTGCCCTTACTCCACCAAATGATGTTTTGGATCAACTGGTTTCATCAGGGCATTACTTACTAAGGCTATAGCAAGTAGAGCTGCCATTAGAAACATCGTTGAATTGTAGAGACTGCTAGTTGGGTCAGTTGTGCCAGCAGGTGCGATTTCCATTAATCTGGCTATGGTCACTGAATTTTGCGAAACCAATAGATCCAATTGGTCTACTGGCGCGCCAAATTGCGCCAGAAATGCGCTGGGATCAATTTTAGACACTAGGTCATTTATCGCATTGTTAATAGAGTTTTGACGCAGCGAAGTAATCGCTAGGGGCCCAAGCACTCCGGCAGTACTCCATGCCGTAAGCAGCCTACCGTGAATTCCACCGACATATTTCGTGCCAAAGATATCTGCTAGATAAGCAGGAATTGTCGCAAACCCTCCCCCATACATGGTGAAAATAATCATAGTGGCGGCATAAAAATAAATCAGCCAGGTTGTCGAAGGGTTTACGCTTACTTGCTGTGCGGAATAGGGCACTGACAAATAGAGCGCAATACCTAGAATAAAGAAAATCCAATAGGTATTGCGCCTGCCAATATAATCTGAAGTGCTCGCCCATATAAATCGGCCGACCATATTGAAGGCGCTAATCATCACTACATAGGTTGCAGCGAAGGAGGCATCTACTGTGTCTGGCAATGAAGAGCCAAAGATTTCAGTGATCATGGTTCGAGCCACACCAAGAACGCCAATACCAGCAGTTACATTAAGACAAAGTACAACCCAAAGCTGGTAAAACTGTGGTGTTTTTAGCGCTTCATCAATATCTACATTCTTGCTACTAATTAGAGTTGATCTAGACTCTGCTGTGGGCTCAACCCAACCTTTTGGTTTCCAGTTTTCTGCTGGGATTCGATAGGAAAAAGCTGCGAGGAGCATCACTAACAAATAGATTATGCCGATTACTACGAATGTTTCAGCTACGCCGGCTGCGCCACTGTTGACCACGTAGACTCCTTCAGGTCCTGGTATGGTCATGTCTCTAATTTCAGACGCACCAATAACAACGACTTCTTGCAGAGCGCCACCGATTTCAGCAAAGCGCCGTCCTGCTTCTGTTATCAAATTTACTTCAGCAGCAGTGCCGAGATATTCTGGTGCTCGGTAAAACATGCGAATAAAATATTCTTTGATTGGAGTCCCGATCATGGCGCCTCCGCCAAAACCCATGATAGCCATACCGGCTGCCATGCCGCGTCGATCAGGGAACCAGCGAATGAGAGTACTTACTGGAGAAACATAACCTAGGCCAAGGCCACAGCCACCGATTACTCCATAGCCCAAATAAAGTAGCCAGAGTTGATGCGTCATGATACCGATGGCACCGACAAGATAACCACCACCCCAACAACAAGCGGCAACTACACCCACCATGCGCGGGCCTACTTTTTCAAGCCAGCGACCAGCAAATGCTGCTGCCAAGCCTAGAAAGATTATTGCTACTGTAAATACCCAAACTACTTCGCTAAGACTCCAATCATCCGCGGCGCTGGTAACAACCCCAAAAACTCGAGTCAGAGAAGGGTTGTAGATACTCCAAGCATAGACAGAACCAATGCATAAATGGATGGACACTGAGGCCAGGGGCACTAACCAGCGATTGTAGCTATTAGGAGCGATAATTCTTTCTTTGGAGAGGAGTCCAGACATTATTATTTCCGCTGTTTGCAGTAGGTTGCATCTGGCAGCCCGGGCTGCGATTTTTTCTCAGTAAGAAAGTGTAAAGCTATCTCATTCAGAGCACTCTGTAAAAGGCCGTGTGGAGTTTGATATAGGAAAAGGACGTAGGTTTTTTGTAATGTTTCCGCTGTCAGGGCTAAGGAGTGTTTTGAGCATGAGGAAGATCTGAAATCATGGCGATATTGGACTATTGGTAGGCAAAATTTGGTTGAGGTGAATGAGTGGGCTAGTTACTCAATTGTAAATTTATATGGCTAGCGGACTTGACTCGCGTCTATAAATCCATCCTTGTTAGGCATCTCAACATCAATTAGAGATTCGCGATTTATCACAGTATTCTGGTCCA
>CAWKZI010000237.1:0-4637 GCA_963854365.1 Gammaproteobacteria bacterium | reverse complement strand
AAGGTCGTCAGCGAAAGGAGCCCAAAGGTCATTTTTATTTTGGACTTTTGACTGCAACAACTTGAATTGCATTTGAGCATTAGAGTGATCGGCCAAGCCTTGAAGTAATGCTGATTCGTCATAGGCTTGCCAAATAATGGGGTCACCATCTGCGGTAAATGATGTTTTAGTGGAAACTAATGAAACCGCGACCACTAGTCGAAGTAGGCTCACCGAGCACTTGCCCACAACACTAGTTGCAACATTGGTAGCAATTTGCAAAATACCATTGAAGGTGTTGTTCAATAAGTCGTGGACCTTCAAAGGTATCAGTTGAAAGCGAGCAGAGATTCTTCGCATTTTTCACATGCCAAAATAAGTCATAATAGTTTTACGACAGAGCAAACCGATTACGGAAAACCTTTCCGTTTGAGGCTACTCCCCAACAAGAGGAGACTCTATAACAAGTAGGGCAAAAGAATCTACTGATCAATAACTTAGAGGACTTACTCGTGGCGTAGAGCTTCTACAGGATCCATATCTGCAGCCCGCATCGAAGGGTATATACCAAATACCACCCCAATCAGAGCTGAAATAGAAAAAGCCAGAATGGGAGCTATGGGCGTAACGATTGTCGTCATGCCCCAAAAAGCGGAAATAATAAATGGAATCATTATCCCTAATACCACACCAATTAGCCCACCGACGCCGGAGAGAATTACCGCTTCAATGAGAAACTGCGCGATGATATCTCTCTTCTTCGCCCCAAGTGCCCGCCTGATGCCAATCTCTCGAGTCCGCTCTGTCACGCTGGCGAGCATAATATTCATAATGCCGATTCCACCAACTAACAATGATATCCCAGCAATTGCACCGGCAACTATTTGATCTCGCAATGCGCTTTCTTCTGCTTGGCGAAGCAAGGCCAATGGAACTTCGATCTCATAATCCACATCTTTATGTCGGCGCTGAAGAATCTGATCAATAATCTCACCCACTTGAATTACTGCTGCCTGTGATTCAACTTGAATAATCGCTTCATGCAATTCCACAGTCTCAGATTCCATACCGCCAGCAGTTTGACGCGTAGTAGTTTCACCGAAGCGACTTTTCGATGCTGTGAACGGAATAAAGATGCGACTGGGAGCTGAATTGGAACTGCCCGCCTGGTTTTGACCGAGGTTTGAAAAGCCTTCTGACTCCATTACTCCCACAATGTTGTAATAATCGCTGTCGATTTTTATCGATTCACCAAGGGGATTATCGATGGGAAACAAAACGTCTGCTACTTCATTGCTGAGCACAACAACATTGGCATGATCACGCATTTCTGATTCACTAAAAAACCTTCCAGCCCGTAATTGATAATTTCTGGAGATTGGGTAATCGACAGTTGTGCCAACAACATCAGTATTCATACTAATGCCCAAATTCCAGACATTCTTCTTAACAATCCTAGAAGCGATCACATTGGATATGCCAGGGATGGATTCTTGGATTGTAAGTACATCGGCGTTAGTGATCCCGTAGATAATCGCTTGCGGCGGACCAAACCCTCGATTACTACTCTCTTCCACTTCAGCCGGCTTAACGCTCTTTAATAGAATATTGCTGGCGCCCAAATCACGAAACTGCTGTTGTGCTTCAAAGCTGGCACCTTCGCTAACTGCGAGCATGGCAATCACCGCAGCTACACCAATTACAATACCCAAAACCGTAAGCAGGGAGCGTAACCCATGCGAATAAATACTTTTAATTCCTACCTGGGTAATTTTCTTCAGGCGAACAAGATTTAAGCCAAATAAGGGCTCAGCATGTTTAGTACTTAGCCGCCCTGAAGTCAGGACTGGAGACGGTGCCGAAGGTTCAAGAATTGCGTCGGTCATCACTTTCCACCAGGCCATCTCGCAACCTAACCCAACGCTGAGACCGCTCTGCTAATTCATCGGAGTGAGTCACCATGATCAGGGTTTTACCCTGATCATGTAACTCATCAAACAATTTTAAAATTTCAGCACCCGACTTCGAATCCAAGTTACCAGTAGGTTCATCAGCCAGAATAATGAGTGGATCTACAGCCAACGCCCTAGCAATCGCAACACGCTGCTGTTGACCGCCAGAAAGCTCAAAAGGTTTGTGGCTCACGCGATCATCCAGGCCGACTCGTGCGGCCAAACCCATTGCGATTTCGTGGCTGTCGGATTCCGAGTAGCCTTGATAGAACAGGGGCATTTCAATGTTCTCAAGAACATTTAATTGCTGAATGAGATTATAAGACTGAAAAATAAAGCCAAGCCTGGCTCCGCGAATACTAGATAGCTCATTATCTTCCATTTCTGAGGTATCTTCGTTGCCAAGAAAATACTTACCTGCCGTAGGTTGATCTAGACAACCCAAAATATTCATTAAAGTTGATTTTCCGCAGCCTGAAGGGCCCATGATACTAATGTAATCGCCAGCATAAAAATCTAACGATATGCCATGGAGTACTTCCACTCCAAGAGAGCCCATGAAGTAGGTTTTGTGAATATCGTCGAGACTAGCAACCAATCCCTGATTGTCTAAGACATTAGGGACTGCTGATAATGCGCCTGCATTTTTTTGTTCAAACATCATTGCTCAGCTCGACGGACTGGGGGAAATTAATACTAGCCACTCAGATCAGTGAGACTTTGTTGCGGTGGTAACAAGAGAACTTTCTCCCCTGCCCGTAACCCGCTGGTGATTTCTATAAACGATTCGGAGAATGTACCTACTTCTATCTCACGTCGCTCTGAACTATAGCCATTTGAGACGTAAACAACGCGTTTGTCATCAAAATAAGTCACTGCTTGAACTGGGACATAGACAACATCGGAGAGTCTATTCACTAGTATCTCTACCTCTGCACTCATACCTGGTCGCAACCAGTCATGAGTGCCATCAATTTTGATAGTGGTAGGATAAACTTTGAGATCTGGATTCATAAAAGCATTAGCAGAATCGGCCACCACCGCGACTTTTGTAACAATTCCAGTCAACTGTTGATCGGGAAAGGCGTCAATGGAAACGCTTACCGCTTGCCCAACTGCCACTCGTTGCACTGCTGATTCATGAATATTTACCTTTATCGCCATTTCCCGCATGTCGGGAATCGTCAATATTGCTTGCCGCTCGCGAACTGTGGCTCCTTCTTGAATAGCCTCTTGACTGCTGTTACCACGATAACGCGAAGAATTCTGATCAGAAGCTCCGTAAACAACTAACCCTGGTCGCTCAGCTCGAATCGTTGCCAGAGTGATTTGCTCTTCGACATCAGCCAGTTTTACCCGTTCAAGATTGTATTTCCGCTCTGCTGAACTGAATCTAGCTTGTTCTTGTGCTTGTTCCGCAATATTTT
Organism: Gammaproteobacteria bacterium; assembly: GCA_963854365.1. Classification (GTDB taxonomy): domain Bacteria; phylum Pseudomonadota; class Gammaproteobacteria; order Pseudomonadales; family Pseudohongiellaceae; genus UBA9145. The sequence continues at coordinate 1,279 of CAWKZI010000237.1, read as the reverse complement.
CCTTAAGTTGACGCTGATAACCCATTACCGCATTCTCAAAATCCGACAACCTCTGTTCCGCGTCTTTAGGAAACGTATATTGAATATAAAGTTTTAAGGCAGTTTCTTTCTCGGCCTCTTTATTTCTCGCTTTCCTAACGTTTAACTCTTCAGCTTCTAATTCCGTTGGTGTGATAAAACCCCTCGCTTCAAGGCGTCGCTGCCCTTCTATCCGATCCTGTGCTAATAAATTTTCTTCCTGAGAAACTTGCAATTCATCTTGCAGACTGCGCATTTGTTGTTTAGCTTCACCATCTTCCAACTCCTCCATATCTGCGAATTGGGTAAAATCTAAGGTATCTCGGACAACCATATAGCTGTCATCCATAAGCAACGTGGTAGTGGTATCGAAATTTTCTGACTCAAGCGGTTGTAAAGTTAAAGCTGAAGCAGGTGATGCTGTTCTCGGACCATCGGTAACACCGGCAGCTTGGCCTCCTCGTCCAGATGCGCCACGACCTCCGCCGGCAACACCACCTCCCTGACCAAACTGCTGCATACGTTCCAACATTCCAGCAGGCAGTTCACCACCATTCTCAGCCATCATTTGTTCAATTCGTTCACGCATTGGCGCTGGCATGGAATCTAAGTCACTCGGATCAAAGCCGCCGCCACTTCCTCCCCGAGATTGTCTCGCCGCACGCTGGGCAGCCATTTCTTCTACTTGATTTCCACGAGAAATTGCTGAAACTGCAGCAAGGTCTGCAGCTTCAGCTCTGGCAAGGCGCTCTTCGATTTCCAGTTGCGCAATGATTTGAGAAACTACATCGCCACCAAGAAATTTTTCAAAGTCGAGTCGAGCAAAACGCATTTCCTGCCTGGCATCGTTCAATTCGGTCATATTTTCATTCAATTGAATTTCAAATTGCGCCTTTCTTTCAATAAAAGTTGCTTCAGCTGTTTCTACTGCGATGTCTTGATTCAACTGATTATCGATTAGCTGAGCCGAGTCCAGCTCGACCAATACCAAACCATTGGCCACGTCCTCGGGACTGACTTGATAACCCTCTTCAACGATATTTAAAATCTTTACACCTTCTCGACCCTTAATACGAGACCGGATTTCTTGAGATTGCAATGCTTCCAATGCACCCCCTTCTAAAACCGTAATCGCGAGATCACCTCGACGGGCTTCGAAAGTAATAGCAGTCTCAAAATTCGAGTTGCTATCACCTAAATTAAATACCACTAAGAGTACGACCACAGCTCCGCCAATAATTGCATACTGTGTGACTTTTTT
>CAWKZI010000236.1:0-4649 GCA_963854365.1 Gammaproteobacteria bacterium | reverse complement strand
AAACCAAAAATATGCACCAGAAGTATCACTATACTATTCGCGCTCAGCTTATCGTCTAGCCTACTGGCACAGCAAGGAGCGCAGGATGGAGGCTGGCAAGCATTTGGGGCGGATACCGGGAGCACAAAATACACACCCCTGGATCAGATCGATGCCGATAATGTGAATGATCTAAAGATCGTCTGGCGACGACCTGCTCTGGATCAGTCTTTTGTAGACATAAACCCGAATCAGCGCTATTCCACCACGTGGAATGCGGCTCCTTTGGTAGTTGATGGCGTCGCCTATGTCACTAATGGCGTTGGTCTTGTAGAAGCCTTTGACCCAGGCACTGGAGAGACAATCTGGGTACAGGATCCTCCAGGTGGCGCCGAGGGTCTACCTGGAGCTAATACTCGTGGTGCGGCTTACTGGACCGATGGTGACGACAAACGAATTATTGCCCAGCGGGGAACCTATCTCTACGCGCTGAATGCGGAAACCGGAGAAACCTATCCAGATTTCGGTGTTGATGGCAGGGCGAACCTCCAACTAACCCCTCCTGAAACATCAGAACGCTATAGATGGGGCGGCGTCCCTATGGTAGTCGGTGATATAATCGTTACCGGACAGTCCATGAATGATACTTTTGAGAATAAAGAAGCTTCCCGTGGTGATGTACATGCCTTTGATGTGCGCACTGGTGAGCTCAAATGGACTTACAACACGATTCCACAGCAAGGCCAATTTGGTACCTCAAGCTGGCAGGATCGTTCTTGGTCTTATACGGGCCATGCTCCAGTTTGGGCGTTGTTCAGTGCCGACCCTGAATTAGGTATGGTCTACATGCCAATCTCATCCTCAACCAATGACATGTATGGCGGCCATCGCATTGGCGACAACCTCTTCAGCCAGACCCTAGTAGCAGTTGATGCAGAAACAGGAGAGAGAATTTGGCATTTCCAGACTGTTCATCATGGCCTATGGGATTACGATCCACCGGCTGCACCAATTCTCATGGATATAACTGTCGAAGGACGAGAAATAAAAGCTATTACACAACTCACTAAGCAGGCGTTCGCTTTCGTTTTCGATCGTGAGACTGGTGAACCAGTATGGGAAATCGAAGAACGAGCAGTACCCCAATCGAATGTCCCGGGGGAAGTAACTTCAGCAACCCAACCCTTTCCGACTAAGCCGAAGGCATTCGATAGACAAGGTGCGACTGTCGATAATCTCATAGACTTTACCCCGGAATTACGCGCCGAAGCCTTGGAGATTTTTAACAATTATGTAACTGGGCCAATGTTTACCCCGCCTTCGGTAAGCACTGAAAACGGAACTCAGGGCACGATTCAGCTCCCAGGTTCACAAGGTGGTGCAGATGTTCAGGGGGCAGCTTTTGATCCAGAAACTGGTTATCTCTATATCCCTTCGATCACGTCACCGTTTGTAGCAGACTTGCTACCTGGCGATCAGGATGTTACCAACCTTACTTACACCAAAGGAGCTCGTCGCTGGATAGGCGGTCCTCAAGGTTTACCTTTATTTAAACCGCCTTATGGCAGAATCACCGCAATTGATATGAATACCGGTGAACATATATGGATGGTACCTAATGGTGATGGTCCCAAAAACAATCCTGCCATCGCCCATTTGAATCTTGGCAAATTAGGTTACCCAGGTAGGCCCACACCATTGCTTACCAAATCACTGCTGTTCTTAGGCGAAGGATTTACGAATCAGCGACCTGGCGGACGGATTCCTTTCGATATGCCAGTTGAGATCGCCACCAACAGTGGTGGTCCTCACTTCCGCGCCTATGACAAAGAGTCAGGTGATATTCTTTGGGAAATTGAGCTAGAAGCCGGTACCACCAATGCACCAATTAGCTATATGCATGAAGGCGAACAATATTTACTAGTCGCAATAGGGGATCGAGAACATAGCCCTGAACTGCTTGCATTCAAGCTTCCTTAGAAGGGCTTCCCCTTAGCTCAATGGAGCCCAATAAAAAAGGCTGATTAGTTACTAATCAGCCTTTCCCCCTCATTTAATTTATCTTAACGATCGCTCGTCTAAATAAAGACAGCCAGACTAGCCTGGCTGTTTAACCTTGCGCAGATAAGGCTTGATAGTGTCGAAACCGTCTGGATAAATTTCTTTTGCTTCTTCATCGGATACCGATGGAACGATGATTACATCTTCTCCATTCTGCCAATTTACTGGAGTCGCTACTTTATGGGCAGCAGTTAACTGCATGGAATCGAGTACTCGCAATATTTCATCGAAATTTCGACCGGTAGTCATGGGATAAGTAAGCATGAGCTTGATAGTTTTATCGGGACCAACGATAAACACCGACCGCACCGTGGCGTTTGTTGCTGCAGTTCGCCCTTCTGAAGAGCCTGCCTCATCTGCAGGCAACATATTATAAAGCTTGGCAACTTGCAGATCCGTATCACCAATCATTGGATAATTAACTGCATGTCCCTGCGTTTCTTCGATGTCCTTAGCCCACTCGGCGTGATTATCAACTGCATCCACACTCAAGCCAATAATCTTACAATTCCGCTTAGTGAACTCACTTTCCAGACCTGCCATATAACCAAGTTCTGTTGTACAAACAGGAGTGAAGTCTTTCGGATGGGAAAAAAGCACTCCCCATTGATCGCCTAACCACTCGTGGAAATTAATCTCACCCTGGGTTGTCTGGGCGCTAAAATTGGGTGCTTTATCGTTTATTCGCAGCGACATGCTTTACCTCTTAGCTAGTTATTCAGTATTTAGCAGTGTACGCCCACCAATTCGCTCCAGCAAGGTTTCCGGTTGAGCTTTGGATCTAATTAATACTAAAAATAAAGTGATGTAGGATTATTATTTAGTGCATTCGTAAACAAAAGCTGGGGGCATGTTGCGGAGGGTAAACCTGATTTTCACATCTTTGAAGCGCGGCTTTAATGCACTGTAATTATTAAGGCTGTATTGGTATTGAAGAAAATGACCACCTTCGCGCAAAGAGGAGTCCACGTTAGCTAGTATTCTTTCGACTACATGATCATCAATCAGAGCTAAGGGTAAGCTTGAAACAACATGATCCAGCTCTTCAATATTAAGCTCTGCCATTACATCACTTATAGAAGATGCACAGGCATTGTAAATATGCAAACGGGGGTCATTGAAAGTTCTAAGATGTGTTGCAAATTCACTATTCACTTCGAAGCAAACTAATAGACAATCTACATCCATGCGATTAAGCAATGCACGAGTTACACAGCCATTCCCCGGACCAAGCTCAACGATGCAACGAGCTGATTCAAAATCGATTGGAGCCAAGAGTCTTTTTATTAAAACTTGAGAGCTAGGAACAACTGTCCCTGTAGTCTTAAAATTTCTTATCAGTTTTATTGAATCACTAAATTTAGATGGCGCGTTCATACTTTAAGCTATTTTCCAAAAATTGACGATGAAACAACCACCCTCTCTAAATTAATGGGCACCTCCTTCAAAAGAAGAGGAACTCTATACTAGCTGACCCTCAACCACAACAACTGAATAGAGTTCGCTAAGCCAATGCCAAGACTGAATCTAATCACCACCGGAACTTGAGGATTGTTGTGAAAAATGTTGCCACTATTAGTGGCTGCGGATTATTTCTTTATCATTAACATGGTCATCTTCTATTCCTACGAGCCGGAAGTAAGTATTCTATGAATACAAGTGGCAAGCCACTTCTCTATCCATATCTTTTAGCGGGATGAGTAAGGGTGTGATTTCTCTGCAGATACCCATCATTTTTGGACATCTGTTAGCAAACCTGCAACCTGCTGGCACATTAACTGGGGAGGGAATCTCGCCTTGTATTGCCGTTGAAAGTCTTTTTCTTTCCAAATTGGGGTCGGGTTCTGGGTTGGAGCCTATCAATACTTCTGTGTAAGGGTGCTTGGGATCGAAATACACTGCATCAGCTTTGCCCACTTCGACAAGCGAACCAAGGTACATCACCGCCATCCGATCACTTACATATCTCACCATAGAAAGGTCATGAGCAATAAATAACAACGTTAAGCCCATCGTCTCTTTAAGTTCTCCCAATAGATTTATAACCTGCGCTTGGACGGAAACATCCAGAGCAGAAATCGGCTCATCACAGACGACAAATTCTGGCTCGAGAATTAATGCACGAGCAATTCCGATTCTTTGTCTTTGCCCGCCAGAAAATTCATGAGGGTAACGAGACATATGGTCTGCTTGCAAACCGACCTTGGTTAGCCATAAAGCTACTTTTTCTTTTATATCTGCAGGGCTAAGTTGAGGATGCAAACGAATACCTTCTGCGACAAGTTCACTAACAGTCATACGAGGATTCAAAGAAGAATACGGATCCTGAAAAATCATCTGCATCTTCGTTGCTAACCTTTGGAAATCGGCAGGACGATATTTCTGAGGCAGCTTCTCTCCACGATATTTAACCGTGCCGGAAGTTTTGTCATGCAGGCCTAGAACTGTTTTTCCGAAAGTGGATTTACCTGAGCCGCTCTCACCTACTAAACCAACGATTTCTTTTTCCGCAATATCCAAAGAGACATTCTCGACGGCGTGTACTCTTTCATTGCGCCCCATATCGAAATACCGGGTTAGCTCTTTTGCCTCAAAAAGATTAACCATTA
>CAWKZI010000235.1:0-4658 GCA_963854365.1 Gammaproteobacteria bacterium | reverse complement strand
GCGAGGTGCGAACATCCACACTCCCACCAGAAGCATTATGATTACTGACACTATCTGTTGGTTTTTCACTACTGTCTCCGCTTAAGGCCTTATGAATTTTGCCCTAAATACCGCAACCCACACAAATTCCGGTTATCTTAAGGTCCAGTTTTGTACCAAAAAGATAGTTTTGAAATAGAATTTAAGTGGATTGATAGTCCCTGTTATAAAAAAAGACCCCGACCTTGAGGGTTTTTATTGAATCTCTCAGTGGTATACATTGTTTGGCACTTTATAGCATCGCGTTCATACCAAAAGTGTTACGTATTGTAACCCATGTCGCTTTAAATGTAACGTGAAATAAGTCTCTCCGCGGTTGATTTTGAATTTTAGATAAACAGAGTTAGAAGGTAGATTTAGCGGGAATTTGGACAAATTTATGCTAATTTCTACAACCTGTTGAATACTATGTCTTGAGGAATTTATTAGCGTGAAAGATTTAAAAAATAGGGTAGCTATAATCACCGGTTCCAGCAGTGGAGTTGGGTCATCTACAGCCAAGTTATTGGCATCACTGGGTTGCAATGTAGTGATCAATTACAACTCTAATTCCGAAGGAGGTAACCAAGTGGCCGATGAATGCAAAGAACTTGGTGTCGAAACCTTAGTTTTCGGTGGCAATGTTGCGGACGACGCAGCCTGTAAATCTATGGTGGCAGGAGCAATTGAGAAATGGGGGCGAGTTGATATTCTGGTTAATAATGCTGGCACCACCAAATTCGTTGATCATAGTGATTTGGATGGATTAAGTGCCGAGGACTTCCATCATATTTACGGGGTAAATGTGATTGGTGCTTATCAGATGATTCGCGCAGTCAACGAACAAATGAATGCCCAAGAAGATGGTGGTGCGGTAGTCAATGTTGCTTCTATCGCTGGTGTTACCGGTTATGGTTCTTGCGTTGCTTACGCTGCATCAAAAGGTGCAATGGTTACTATGACTCTTTCTTTGGCTCGTGCATTAGGCCCGAAATTGCGCATTAACGCAGTGTGTCCAGGCTTCATCGCCGGTGAATGGCTGCGGGAAGGTTTCGGTGACGAGAAATATGAATTACTTATGGAGAACAACCGCAAGGCGGCTCCTCTCGGTGTTGTGGCAACGCCAGAAACTGTCGCTGATGCAATTCTTCATTTCATTAGTGGGCCTCAGGTCATTACCGGAGAGACGTTGATCGTGGATGGCGGTCGTCACTTGAGTATGGCACCACTATCCCATCGCTAACGAAATATTGGACATACGCTATAAGCCGAGCAGCAAAACTAATTGTTGGGCTTATTTCGCCACCGGCCGTTTCTGTAATTTTCGTTGCAAGGTGCGGCGATGCATATTTAGCTGCCTAGCAGTGGCTGAAATATTGCCTTGGTTGTCGTTCAGCACCTTTTGGATGTGTTCCCATTCCAACCTACGCACTGACATCGGTTCAAGAAATATTTGATTTGCCTCAGGAATAGCTCCGGAATCTTTGGTGCTCAGGAGTGCGAACAGTATTTCATCGGCATCCGCAGGTTTTGCCAAATAATTGTCTGCACCCAGTTTTATCGCCTCCACGGCAGTAGTGATGCTGGCATAGCCGGTAAGAATGAGAATTCGAGCAGATTTTTTATTTTTTTTAATAAGAGAAATCAAACCTAAAGAAGTTTTCCCACCTAAATTTAAATCCAATATTGCATAGCTAAAATCAGTCTGTTTAATCAATATCTCTGCGTCAGTCACAGACGCCGCGTGCGACACAATATAATTTCTTTTGTTCAAAGCGCGAGTGATGACTCTCGCAAATACCTCATCATCTTCAACTATTAATATATGATTAGTTTTCATGGGCAAAGGCTATTTAAAACGACTCACTATCGGGCAATGGTAATTTTATTAGTGTCATCGCGCCGCCATTTTTCAAATTAAACATTTCGATGCTGCCGCCTAGTTTCTGTATTGCTGCATTGGCGAGAAAGATTCCAAGCCCCATGCTCTCCTTGCGTGTGGAGATAAATGGCTCGCCCATATTCTCCATTATTACGTCTGGTATACCTGCACCGTCATCGGTCACCGTAATTTCAAAGTAAGTCGTTTTAGTTTTAGAAATTTTGAATACCACATTTACATGAGTATTCGATGCTTTAATCCCATTTTCAATAATATTTATTAATGCGTGCCGAATGCTAGGGCTAGAAGCTACTTTCAGATCTCGCGCGTTCTCGGCCAGGAATTTGATGGATGCTGTTGGATGTATATTGATGATGTAATCTTGGATGTCATTCACAAAGCTGGAAAGAAGTTGAGCTTCTTCTTTTTCTGAAGTGTCTTTGTTGTAGTAGCGCGTAAGTTGTGTCAATGAATGCTTGCAGCGGATGACCTGTTGCTTAAGTGTTGATATATCACCTTTTAGATCGCTGTCTTTTAGCTCTTTCGAACTTAGCTTATCTAGATCAGTAAGCAAGATAGCCATAGTTGATAGCGGAGTGCCCAGAGCGTGCGCTGTGCCTGCTGCTAGAGTGCCAATTGCCACTAATTGCTCATTACGAATCTCAGTTTCTCTGGCGTGTGCCAAATTAAGCTCTCGGACTTGAATGGCAGATGCCATGCGAGTGATAAAAACTGAAATTAATATGGCACTAACCAGAAAGATAACCCACATGCCTACTAAATGAAGCTGGAAAGTTACCTCTTCACTATTCACACCATTACCCATATTGTGTTCTGTTGAGAGGTCGAGATACAGGAAAGATGTGTACAAAATAATACTGCTAATAGCGAAAATATTGACGAATTTTCGGGGCAGCAAAGTGGCGCTTACAGCGAGGAGGACGAGAAGATAAGATATTAGAGGGTTGCTAACGCCGCCGGTATTCAATAGCAAGACGATAAGGAAAGCTACATCCATAAGAACATGGCAGAAGAGCTCACCATGGCTCACTAATCTGGTAGCCTTAAGGCGCCAGTATCCGATAATAACAGAAACAATAATAGCTAAAATGAGATAGGTAATAAGTTCGATTGGGGTGTTAAATGAGGAGGAGAAATGAAATATTAACAATCCAATAGTGCTAACTGTGGTGACAAACATCCGCAGCAAAAGCAGTTTCTTTAGCCCCTGACGGGCTGAACTACTTTCGCCTCCAATGTTGAATATTAGCAAGCCCAGCAGATTTGAGATTATGGTGGATTGAGTCATTAATGTATTCTACCTGAAAGTTCTTGTGGGGAAAGCAATCCCGCGAATCTAGACTTATGCAAAGTCTATGCAAAGCTATGGTAGCGGGTTATATTGCTTCGCCCAAATTGAATAAAAAGAATGAATTCATTATCTCAGACTGAGTCCAACCAATTAGTAGCAGATACGCTTCAGCTTGAATTCGGGGAGCAGCAGTATTTGCATATCGGCCTATTGCCGGAAGAATGTGATTCAGGATCTAGCAGAACTGAAATTGTAGCGGTTAAGAGCAATTCTAGGCTTCATCAATTGCAGGAAAATTTTTCTCAATATCTTTGCCATCAAATCATTCGGGCGGTGGATCAAGGGTCTAGAATATTAGTAGTTGGAGCTTCACTAAAAGGCTTGCCTGAAAAGCTGCAAGCTCAAAAAGCTTCAATTCACTGGTTAATTGAAGATGATAGTTCTAGCTACCTTCCGCAACTAACCTGCGAGCTTACAAGTGGCAGTATTATTGATTTTGCGTTGGCAAATGCCGAGTCTGAATTGTTCGATTGTGTAGTTTTGGCTGGAACCTTCGAATATCTAGATCAATTGAGTTTGTTGACTGCTTGTCGCTCCTTGTTGAATGAATCTGGAACTTTGCTGATCTTCGGTGAATTCATAGACGACGATTCACTGGTCGAGTATTCGACTATACCTAACAAAAGTTCTTTTGTGCGATTAAGTGAAAGGTTAGGATTTCTTTCTAGTTCGGAATCTAGTCTCAATCGCAGCGCAATCTTGTCAATGGAATTGTTTCTCCCGCTACTCGAAAAATATCAGAGTAATTTAGTTGACTCCAATCCAAATCGCGCAGCTTTGGTAGATACAGTTAAAGCTGCGCTTAACAAATCAATTGCCGAGATGACCTCAAATCGGCGCTGTTTTTCTGTCTTCGAATTGATTAAGTCTACCTCTCAGCTAAAAGAGCTTGCACCGGCAGAATATGGAGACATAAATTCTTTTATTCCTGAAGAGGTTGCTTATTTATTCGAAGAAAGCTTTGGTGTGGATTTTGATCCGGAGCTTTGGCATTGGAAATATGTGCTCGGTGATGGCAAAAGCATAGTGGCACGAATGCAGGCAGGTGGAGAGATATTTGCACACTATGGTGGGGCTCCAAGAAAAATAAGCTATTTTGGTAAAGAGACTCTTGCGATTCAACCTTGTGATGTCATGGTATTGCCACAGATACGCAAGCAATATGGGAAAAGTAGTTTATTTTTTAAAACCGCAGCCACCTTTCTGGAAAGAGAAATCGGAAATACAGTTAACCATTTACTAGGCTTTGGATTTCCTAATCAAAAAGCAATGAACATCGCCATGAGGCTTGGTCTTTATGAAAAAACAGATGATTTTGTTGAACTGGTTTATGACGCAAAGGTCGAAAGAGAGCAACTGAGTAAACATTCAGAAATGGCTTTTTTA
>CAWKZI010000234.1:0-4689 GCA_963854365.1 Gammaproteobacteria bacterium | reverse complement strand
GCGGCAACTTTGGTGGTTTTGCTTTTCGGTTGTCTAGTGTTGTGGGAAACCCTTGCTACGGAAGAGTCTGCAGTCGTTAGCTATGAAATATTTGTGGATGACGCTAGTCAACAAGTAGCTGTATTGGGAGAGCCTTCATTGGCAGAGTCTCTGCTTTCATCGCATTCTTCACTTGAAGTGTTGGAAACTGAAGTACCAGAATCTGAAAAAAGGCATGCTGAGCTGGGGAGTGACTCTGAGTTAGCTACAAACTCTGTTAGAGAGCCAGTTGAACAACAGTCATCATCAGCGAATGCTAACGTCCAAGTGCCATTAGAAGAAATTGCCGCAGAGACTTCTCTGCCATCAAAAACTCAGATTGATAGTCGCGTAAGTCAGGCAGCTTCGCCAGTGATCAGCGGCGAACCATCCCTGAGAAGCTTTGAAAGAGTTTTGCTTAATTACCCGGCTAGTCACTACATAGTTCAAATTCTCGGCTCCAGATCAGAAACCAATGTGCAAAGTTTCCTGGGTCAAGAGGCACCCGGTGGAACAAAGGGGTATTTTGAAACTCGTTATCAAGATAAACCGTGGTTCGTCGTTGTATTTGGAAACTTCAATACGCGAGATACTGCTAGTGCCGCGATCGAGCAGCTCCCGGCGAGCATGAAAGAATTAAATCCCTGGATTCGGACTGTGGCAGGTATTCAGGAAGATATTCGCCAACGAGCGACTCAGCTGAGCACTCGAAACTAAGCAATTACCAGCTTTACTACTTCAGTCAATCTGTACCTCTTCTAAATCAATTACTTTGACTTTTTCTTAGTCGCTGTGAATTGGAGTAGCTTGCCAAATTGACTCGAATAGGAAGGCTGATTTTGAAATGTTAATTGTGAAATAAGAGGCCTCGTGTAAAATTGTCCCACTTTTTCCATGCTCTATTAATTCTTGCTCGAAGTGCCACTTTGACCATAATTATAGCGGAGTCTTAATAACAAAAGATTAAATCAAGCTCCGCAAGTAACGGGTTTCAGATAGTGTTTTGTAACATAGATTTTGAAACATTGAATAAAAGGAATACTAAGTGGTTCTCAAGAATGATCGATTCCTCAAGGCATTGCTTCGAGAAGAAGTGGATGTGACGCCTGTTTGGATGATGCGACAGGCTGGTCGTTACCTTCCGGAATATCGTGCAACCCGAAAACAGGCTGGCGATTTCCTAAGTCTTTGTCAGAATCCTGAGTTAGCCTGTGAGGTGACTATGCAACCACTGCGTCGTTACCCTTTCGATGCGGCTATTTTGTTTTCCGATATCCTTACTATTCCCGACGCTATGGGTCAGGGTCTTTATTTTTCTGAGGGAGAAGGGCCTAAATTTCGTAAAGTCATACGTACCCCTAAGGACGTAGAAAATTTACCGGATGTTGATATAGCCAGTGAGCTAAGCTATGTAACTGATGCAGTTTCGCTAATTCGGCGCGAACTGAATGGCCAAGTACCTTTAATAGGGTTCTCTGGTAGCCCTTGGACACTGGCAACCTATATGATCGAAGGTGCTGGAAGTAAGGATTTTCGATTAGCTAAAAAGTTCATGTATGACAATCCTGAAGCTATGCATGAGCTTTTGAGTAAATTAGCTAGGGCAGTAACAGACTATCTTAATGCACAGATTCAAGCCGGAGCTCAGGCAGTGCAGATCTTTGATACTTGGGGAGGAATTCTGACAACTCAAAGTTATAAGACTAATTCTCTCAATTACATGAATTCTATCGTAGAGAACCTGATTTCGGAAAATGAAGGTAGAAAAGTTCCGGTGATTTTGTTTACTAAAAATGGTGGTCAATGGCTAGAAAGCATCGCCGATACAAATTGCAGCGCTGTCGGTCTCGACTGGACCACTGAGATAGGTATTGCGAGGCAACGGATTGGCAGCCGCGTGGCATTGCAGGGGAATATGGATCCAACGATGTTGTATGCATCGGCTGACGCAATTCGCCGCGAAGTGGAGCAAATTTTGAAAAGCTACGGCCCGGGTGCGGGACACGTATTTAACCTTGGTCATGGCATAACTCCAGAGGTTGACCCTGATAACGTCGCAGTTTTTGTGGAGGCTGTTCATGAGTTCTCTGCGCAATATCACTTTGGGGAGTGAAACAAGCCCAACCGTAATTGTCGGCCTTGGCTCCAACCTCGATACGCGTCTCGGATCGCCGGCACAGACCATCGAACTAGCTATTGAGCGTTTGGCCGAATTCAGTGTTAACGATCTAATTGCATCCAGCATCTGGCAAACTGCGCCGGTGGATTGCCCTCCAGAATCAGCAGATTTTTCCAATGCTATATGTATTTTTACTTCGTTAGCAGAGCTTTCTCCAGAAGAGTTGTTGGTCGAGTTGAAGAAGATCGAGGTGGAATTTGGCCGAATCCAAAACTCAAGAGCAAATGCACCGCGGGAACTCGATTTGGACTTAATCTGCTTTGGCAATTGCACACGGCAGACTGAAACACTTAAATTACCTCACCCGCGGGCTTTTCAGCGCGAGTTCGTCCTTGCACCTCTGGCTGAGCTTGCGCCCAATCTGATCATTCCGCTTCAGTCATTGACAGTATTAGAGCTCCTAGAACTGCTACAAAATACTAAGAATGGAGTCTCTCGTTTCTAGAACAGTTCGACCTAATTAGCTACTGGTTGCTGAAATTATAAATCCTTGTAGGTTAAAAGCCTTTGTTTACGAGGTTCCCCGACTCGTTTATTGCTTCTTAATAATCAAACAAATGAATGTAACTTGACCGGCTATGATGATAATATTTAAAAGTTAATCAGTAATAGTTATATGCAGCTTCCGCTCAATTTCATGATTTGAAGAAGACAGAGCCAGAATAATGATTTTCAAGCGTTCACAATTAGTCCTAGCATTGCTTATCGGAGTTGGTCTGCAAAGCCAAATTCTGCAAGCACAAAGCCAGGTTAGTGGTGTTGCTAATAGTAATTCTGAGCTGGAAGGTTCTAATGATAGTTTTGCCAGTTTTCGAATAGCACCAACTTCTTTATTCAGTGCGATTATTCCATTGTTTACTATGGAGAGGAATGTTGAACCAAAAGATTTTCACGGGTCTCTAATTGATGATGCACTGAGCTTCAATCTTGGGGTTGAGATTAAGCCAATCACAGGTTTGAATATCACTGCCGAAGCCTGGGGTTTACAAATATCAGAAACTCCTGCTCAAGCTGTTTCCACTACACAGGGGTCGGATTGGCAGAGTTCGTTACCGAAGCTGTACATCGAAGATTCAGCGATTAATGAATTCAATATAGGTAACCATCTTATTGGTACCAATCTGGAATCTAAGGGCTTTGACCTAGGTGCTTCCTACATTTGGGATACCAACCGATTTGGTCAATTCACCCTTAGCACAAAAGCCACCTATGTTCAGAATTTCCAAAATAGCGGAGGTCTGCTCGAACTCTCCAGCTCTGAGATTAATTCCATCAACGAAAGAATGATTAGCCCTGAATTACAAAGCAGTCTCATGATTTCATGGCAGTTCGGTAATCATACGGCCAGTGCAATTACTAACTATATTGATTCCTTCAAAGATATTAGTGAATTGAACCTAGACGAGATCAATGATCTAGTTGATAACATTACAACTTTTGACTTGCAGTATGGCTATACTGTAGAAACTGGATCAAAAGACCGGGCCATCATCTCATTTGGCATCCGCAATATCTTCGATGAAAAGACTACTCAAGTTCTAAATTCCTCTACTCGTATACTTGATCAAAATGGGCGAGTAGCTTACGGCTCGATTAAGTATCAATTCTAATAATCCTTATAACTTTGCTCCCGAAATCAGCTCCACTTTTCCTTCGTTTTTATCTCCATAGCTAACTCTTTGTTGTTGTCTTTTTTTAAGGGAATATTGCAGGCGAAAAACTAGGCTGCAGTCAAAATAGTAATTCGCGAATTTGCACTGTCCACAATCGAGGGTACCAATATTGTGGATAGCGTTTAGAGCTCATAAAATGAGCGATATAGAGTACCCGTCGGAATTTTCTTCACTTATAATTGCGCCTCTTTTGGAAAATATTTTTTGGGGAATTCAGATGGCAGGCTATATTGCGCCTATCAGGGATATGCAGTTTCTTCTGCAGAATGTTTTGCATGCGGAACAGCTGTTTTTATCAATGCCGGATACGGAAGAAGTCACCGACGACCTTATTAATGCGATTATCGAAGAAGCAGGTAAGATTGCCGAGGGACTTCTAGCGCCGATCAATCAATCCGGGGACCAGCAAGGTTGTAAGCTGGAGAATGGCATAGTCACTACCCCTGATGGATTCAAAGAGGCCTATACAGCGTATGTCGAAGGTGGTTGGTCTAGCCTCACTGGAGATACTGAATACGGCGGCCAGGGTATGCCGAAAGTTCTGTCAGCTATTATTGAAGAAATGTTTTTTGGCGCAAATTCTTCTTTTGCCCTTTACACAATCCTCACTACTGGTGCCACGCTAACCCTGAGTCACCACGCAAGTGAAGATTTGAAGCAACGTTATCTGCCAAGGATGTATGAGGGAGTTTGGTCGGGGACGATGTGTCTTACGGAACCTCATGCCGGAACCGATCTGGGGATGATCAATACCCGAGCGATTCCAACTACAGATGGAAATTACCAGATTAGTGGCACCAAAATATTTATCACAGCAGG
>CAWKZI010000233.1:0-4701 GCA_963854365.1 Gammaproteobacteria bacterium | reverse complement strand
CCTGCATTCTGCATGTACTCAGGGAAGAAAATAAGATTACCGGGGTCTGGTGCAGCGTTGTCGACTACAGTGTGAGTATGAGAATAGAGTCCAGTTAAAATCGAAGCCCGAGATGGCGAGCAGAGAGCAGTAGTTACGTAGGCATTGGGGAAGTAAGCACCTTCACTCGCTAAGCGATCTAGATTGGGAGTTTCCAGCCAGGGAACTTTGCCGGTAAAGCCCATAAAATCAAACCGATGATCGTCACTTAGGATAAAAATGATATTTTTAGGAGCGCTGTTGGGACGATTGTCTAAACTAAGCCGATTTTCTAAAGCGGTTATTGAACTATACTCAGCAGGTGCCTTACCGTTATTTATACTTGTGAAAGAATTAGTTGGCTGCCCCTCAGTGCATGAGAATAGGGTTAGCGTGCCTAATAAGACGATAATAAATCTCATAATACTTCACCTTAGTGTGAGTCCTGCCAATTGGGTTCCGAAGTCTAAGTACTATACGTACTCCTACTACTTTAAATGAGATTGGGATTAAAGATAAAATTGAATATACAGATCTCTAAAAACTGGTATTAATGATCCTATCAATAGTAGTGCCATCGCGATATTAAAGATTCTCACATTACGTGAGTTCAGTAAAATGGTTTTTAAGGAGGAGCCGAACCAAAGCCATAGCATTATGCAGGGAGAGCCAAATAATAAGAATATCATCGCAATACTTAAGACTTGCAGGACATAGTTATCAGAGATAATGGTATAGGTCACAGTTGCCCCTATGGCCAGCACCCAGGCTTTAGGGTTTACCCACTGAAAGGCAGCAGCTTGGAGAAACGAAAACGGTTTGCCTTCGGTGACATTTGAATTAGTAATTGGAGTAGATGCTATCTGATAGGCCAGGTAACTCAAATACATGGCGCCAAGAAGTTTTAAAATCACATGTAGTAGAGGAAATTGCTCAAATAGTCTGGCAACACCTAAACCTACGGCTACAACCATAGTCGGAAATCCAAATACGATGCCTAAATAATGAGGCATGCTTCTGCGGATACCATAATTCAGGCCCGATGTCATAATTAGAGTATTATTAGGGCCAGGTGTCACACAAGTGGTTATGGCGAATACGACGATGGCTGTATATTCCATTAAATGCTAAAACTTTCCTTATGGCCTTGACCGAGATGGAGCTAATAAGATTACCATGTTAGGCCGCTTGAATAAATGAGGCTGTTAACTCTCTAAAACTATAGACGATGATTCACTACTAAGTGAAAAATAGAAAGAAAGTCATTAATAGAATAGTATATGCCGATGATTGTTGATGCTCTTTCTCCAATATTTTTTATTATGCTATTCGGTTTTATGTTAAGCCGACTTCCATTTTCAAATCTTGCGATTTGGTCAGAGTTAGAACGCCTTACCTATTATATTTTCTTTCCGGCATTACTTGTGATGCGTTTGTCTTCCTCAACTTTTGATTTGGAAGATTTTGTCGAGTTAGCGAAAGTGATCGGTATTGCGTTGTTTTTAATCTCTCTTATTTTGGCGTTACTACACAAGCTAATAGCGAGAGACCAGGCTTCATTAAGTTCTGTTTACCAAGGTAGTATTCGTTTCAATACTTATATCGGTTTAGCCTGTATTGATGCTCTTTATGGTGAGCGGGGTCTGACAACTGCTGCGCTTTGCCTGGTTGTCTATATTGTCCCGGTTAACATTCTCAGTGTGATCTCTTTAAGCGTAAATAAAGGTATTGCAGCGAAAGGTATCTATGCTGTTATTGGTGCTGTTGCCACTAATCCTCTGGTTATAGCCTGCTTGATTGGATTGACCCTAAGCGTAAGCAATATTCAATTGCCAGATATGGTTGAGCCTGTGCTTGCTATATTGAGTCAGCCAGCGCTGCCCATTGGTTTGCTTACTGTCGGAGCGGGAATAAAATTTACCACTCTAGGTGCTCAAGGCTGGGAGATATTAGTCTCGGTAGTAGCAAAATTTTTGGTTTTCCCTGGAATTGTTCTTGGCGCCTGTTTGGTTTTTTCTATAGAAGAATCTCTCGCATTAATAGTTTTATTATTAACCGCACTGCCGGCGCCTCCATCAGCCTATATCTTGGCTAGACAGCTGGGTGGGAATGATGGCCTTATGGCAAATATTATAACTGTACAAACTCTTGCTGCATTTTTTCTAATACCGCTATGGATAGAATTAGGCGATAGATATTTATAAAACAAATGGCATTGTTATGAATGTTGGACTGGCGGTTTAACACAGTATGGATCAAGAGTGTCGGTTGAACTGCTGCGTAGCCACGCATAGCAGCTCATTCTCCACCCTCAGATTTGGCAGCTAGTTGGTGATAGTACTCCTATGCGCCATACATCGTCGTGCCGCCGACGACTGTGCGAACAATCTCTATATTCTTTATTTGGTCAGGATCAACTTCATGGGGATCGTCAGCAAGAATAACGAAATCAGCCAGTTTTCCAGCAGTGATGCTGCCTTTACTATTTTCTTCGAAGGAGGCATAGGCTCCGTTCATAGTACAGATACGTAAGGCTTGGTCTAAAGTAATACGTTGGTTAGGTCCCCAAATGCGGCCATCGAAATCTTTCCGAGTGACCATTGATTGCAAAGCCATTAGAGGTTCGTATGGGCCAGGCGTGTAGTCTGATGCTGGTGCGACGGGAATGTCATAATCTAGAAAAGACTTGTGGGCAAACATCCATTGCATTTTCTCTGCACCATAGTCGACCCACTTATTACCATGATAATGCACATAGGTATAAAAAGGGGCAGGTATAACACCAAGATCTTTGATTCTTTGTAATAGTGTTGGATTTACCAGTGAGCAATGTTCGATCCGGTGGCGTGTGTCTGGTCGCGGCCATAAAGTTTGCGCTCTCTCGTAAGCATTTAACACCATTTCAATTGTCACATCGCCATTGGCATGAATGCCGATTTGAAAATCATTGCGGTGAGCATTCTCAACAGCTTCGTGCAGTTCTTGCTGAGACATAGTGAGAATGCCGTAGTCATTTGTGCCTTCGAAGGGTGTGCTCATCCGCATAGTTCGTTCAGAAGCTGAGCCATCCGCCATAAATTTTACTGCACCGATTCGAAATACATCATCACCCATGCCAGTTCGGATGCCTGCGTTTACTAGGTCTTCGAAGAGACGGCCTCGCGGGAAAAGATACATTCGAAAATGCATCCCGCCTGCTTCCCGCGCATCCTGATAGGCAATCATATCGTTGCGACCGCCGCCAGTTTGATGAACAGACGTTAAACCTGCTTTCGACATTAGCTGAGAAATTAGTTTTACTCCTTCTCGGCGTTGTTCACGGCTAGAGTCGGAGGGAATTAGGTCGCGGAAAACATAGCGCGCTTCTTCAGCTGCCAGTCCAGTTAAGACGCCATCATCGTCTCGATAAAATCTACCGCCATCGGGGTCTGGTGTTTCTGCTGTGATGCCTGCTAACGCTAGGGCCATGCTGTTGTAAACGCCAGTGTGTCCACCTCGATGCCCGACAACAACAGGGTTGTTTGGTGCGACTTCATCAATATCAAAGCGGTTAAGTGGCCGTCCTTCTGCTAATTTTGTATCGTCATATTTAAATGCTTGAATCCATTGTCCGTCTGGAGTTGTACTAGCTCGTTCCTGCAGCGCAGATTTAATCTCCGCGATAGAGCGCAAGTCAGCATTGACCTGAACCAGTTCATTTACTCCCGCGCCGGATGGATGTGAGTGAGCATCAATAAACCCTGGAGTAATCGTCATACCTTCAGCATCGATGATTTCGGTGCCAGCAGTAGCCAAATTTTGTATATCACTAGTAGAGCCCACTGCAACGAAACGACCATTCTTAACTGCGAATGCTTCAGCGAGAGGTTGATCATTATCAATTGTGAAGACGCGTGCATTAATGACTACATAGTCAGGTGCTGCAGCTCCTAAAGTCGCTGGCTCCGCTGCTGCCAACGCAGCTTGCGTTGGTAGACCGAGTCCTGCCACAGCCAAAGCCGAGCTCGAACCTAGAAAGTTGCGACGAGAAATTCGTCGATTAGATTTGGATGTCTTAGTGCTGGGACCTGAACTGAAATGGGTAGCCATGGGAAGTCTCCACTTATTAGATTTATTCTGAGCTCCGTTCATTTCTAATGAAGGTTAAAACCCCCTCGAATGAAGCAAAATAGGGAGATCTCTTTTTAACTATAACTCCTGTAATAGAGTAGCGCAAAGATCTGGCATGGAGTCGGGTGCCGTATGCGACTTATTTTCAGAAGTCTTGATCTTACGACCCTCAAAAATTAAATTTCTTCAATAAATCAATATCCGTAACCAGTTACGTAACTGGTTAAAGGTTGAGAGAAATTTATCAAAGAGCCAAGAAATTGCTCTCGGTAACCGCCTCAGACAGCTCAGTAAATCCCTTAGTGAACCGGCTTCTAAGGTCTATACGCTTATGAGGTCGATATCGGTCCGAAATGGTTTCCAGTGTTTTATTCTCTTAGTTCTGGCAACAGTCTCTCTATTTCGGCCCTTGCTGAAGCCATTGGTAATTCCTATGCCCCAGTTAGTGGGTTAGTAAAGGAAATGGTAGTCAGTTAACCTAGTATTAATCTTTACAAAAAATTAGGTTTTCAACAAATTGTTGGGGAACCCTCTCCCTATGCTTGTTGTGATATTCAGATGGAAATACAACTT